>JBGSYU010000095.1:0-3682 GCA_041750715.1 Lacipirellula sp. | reverse complement strand
GCGCGGCCAACCCTGGGCTACGTTGTTTAACCGCGTTGCGGTAAAGAACGCGGCGTCACGGGCGCCGCCTCACAAGTCGGTAGGATGGGTTCGCCGCGCAGCGGGAACCCATCGAATCGCTTGGCGTTTTCCGCAACAGACCGCGACCACCGGTCGCGGCTTTATGACGCCGGACCTATTTCGGCACCGGCAGCACGATGACCGTGTTCTCGGGGAATGAGGCGTCGCCCGCTTTGCCGTTGATGCGGTATTGGACCTTAAGCTCCTTAGGCATGTTGGGGGCCGGGTCGCCGCCGAAGGTTTTGTTGAAGCTCGATGCCGAGAGCGTGATCAGCGGCAGGCCGTGGACGTGCTGCTGGAGCACGTCGGTCACGTCTCTCATCGTAGCGCCGGAGCCGTACTGGGCGCGAACGATCTCGACGTCGACGGGCTTCTCGCCGATTTTGGCGAGCATCTGGCCGGCGTCGGCGCCTTGCTCGATGAGCTTCTGGACGATGATCATCGCGGCGCGGCTGGCGTCTTCCTTTAATCCCGGCAGCTTCTTCGCGCGAAGGGCGATGTCGAGCGTTTTCGGGCTGGGGTATCGCGCCGCCACTTCGAGCACGAGCTTTTGCTCCTCGGGGCGCGTGGCGGCAGCCAACGCGTTTTCGCAAATCGCGGCTCGATCGTCGTCGCTCATGGCGAACTGGCGCGCGAGGCGGAGGTAGCCGCGGAGCGCGCGGACCTGGAACTTTTCGTTGGCGGGGTCTTTGGCCAGCGCGAGCAGGGCCGGGGCGGCGTCGACGGTCATCCACTCGCCCAGGACGCGGGTGCCGGCGTCGTAAAGCTTCGCATCGCCGTCCTTCACATTCGCGGCGATAGTTTCGAGCGCTTTCGGTCCGCCCATGGCGCCGAGGATTTCAATCATCGTCAGTTTCGCGGCGTCGGACGCCTTGGGCATCGCGGCGGCGAGCTCGGCGGCGCAGGCTTCGCGATCAGCCATGCGAACGCACGCCGCGCGAAGGGCCTTAGCGGCGACGGCAACGTCGTCTACTTCTTTCGGCGCCACAACCTGCGACAGCAAGACCTGTAAATCTTGCGGACCAATGGTTTCGCCGAGCGCTACCAAAGCGGCGCTGCGAATGGTGGCGTCGGAGTTCTCCGTCGCCTCGACCAGGGCTGGCGTCGCGGCGATGCGGCGCTGGCCGATGATTTCGATGAGCGCGGCGAGCGACTTACCGTTGGCATCTGGCAGGCGGGCGACGAGGGCGTCGTTGATCTTTTCGCCGGCTAAGCCGGCAAGCGATTGCTTGGCGGCGGCGGCGAGTTCGGCGTCGGGATCGGCGGCGATATCAAGCAGAACGGGCACGGCTGCTGCGTCGGTGGAACGCCCGACGACTCCGACGGCGGCGATGCGGACTTGCTTCTCGCCGCTCTTGGCGGCTGCCAGAACGGCCGGCAGCAGCGTGGCGTTATTGCGGTCCGCAATGGAGGTGAGCAGCGCGGCGGCGCGGTCCGGCGCGGCGCCAGACAACTGGGCGGCCAAGGCGGCGGCGACTTCGGGACCGTCGAGTTCGCGAGAGGTGCTTAGACCGATGTAAAACAACGCCTTGTCGGGTGACTGGAGTTGCTCAACCAGTAGCGGGTTGCCCTTAGTCTCGCTGGCGAGAATGGCGCCGCGGGTGGCTTCGAGCTGGCGGGGCTTGGGCACGTCGGCTTTGCGGACTTCGTCGTAGATCGCGGCGGCGTCGAAGGTTTTGCCATCGGCCATCAGGCGTTCGGCGCAGAGGATAAGGCCTTCGGCGACGGCGCTGCGAACGGCGAGAGGCGAAGACGCAAGCGATTGTCGTAACGTGTTAGTCGCCTTGTCGCCACCGATTCGGCCTAAGGCGACGGCGGCGGCGGAGGCGACTTCGGCGTCGGCGTCTTTCAGGCGGGTGGACAGGTGATCGACCGCGGTTTCCGTTCGGCGGACGCCGAGGGAGTTAATCGTGCCGACGAGCAATTGGCCGTCGGACGATTCGGCTGCTTTCAGCAGCGCCTCATCGGCGGCAGGATCCGGAATCGCTTCCAGTGCGATGCGCGACCAGGACGCGAGTTGCGGGTCGGCCAGCAGCTTGGCGAGCTCGGGAACGGCTTCCTTCGTGCCGTGGATGGCGAGTTGCTTGCAGGCGATCGCTTTGTCTTCCGGCGCGGCGGTACGCAGGGTTTCGAGGAGTTGCTTTTCGCCGGTGACGTAGTCGGCAGGCGTAGGCGAAGCGAGCGGATTAGCGAAGCCTTCGGCGGATGCGATGGCGGCATGGAAGATCAAGGCCGCGAATAACGCGGCGATGCGTGCGGGGTATTTATTCTTACTCATGGCTGGGCCTTTGTAGTTTTAATGAGCTGCGACTGGCGTCCTTCGGAGTCTGCCAGGTGACGAGCCGGACCCTTCGGAGTACCTCAGGGTGACTGCTTCCTAGTGCGTCGGCGTTGCAATTAAACGCGCCAAGGTTCGCGCAGCGCTTCCGATCGCAGGCGGTTCGCTTGGTCGTCGTCGATGAATTCGTTCTTCTTGTCGTCGTACGTGACTTTGCGATCCAGCGCCAACGCGATGTTCGCCGCGTGGCACGCGATGTGCGCGAAGCAGGCCGCGTCGGCGTTGCCCTTGGGTTGGCTGCGAGTTTTCACGCAATCGAGAAAATCGCGGACGTGATACGTAGCCGGATAGCCATCAATTTCAGCGACCTTGCGACCGGCGAGCAATTCGGGCGAGCTGAGCACCAGCTTGCCGCTGTCGCCGGCTTCGACCCAGCCGGTCTCGCCTTCGAACCGCACGGGGCAGGACCCCAGCGGAATCCAGCCGGTCTCGCGGAGGACCAGTTCAACGCCGTTAGGATAGCGGGCGACAAGCTCGCCATCTTTCGGCGGATTGTATTCCGTTGGAATCATCGCATCGCCCACGGCCCACTGGCAGAGGTCGACGCAGTGCGAACCCCACTCCAGCACGCCGCCGCCGACCAGCCCGCCGCCCTTCTCAAAATTAAAGCCGTCGAGCAGCTTCGCGTTGTAGGGGCGCCAGGCGGCCGGGCCGAGGTACATGTCCCAGTCGACCACTTCCTTGTCCGGCGCCGGTTCGGCGGGGAGCCAGCCGCTCATCAGCGCCGTCATCCCGGCTGGGTGAGCGTAGACTCGCTTGAGCTTGCCGAGCTTGCCGGTGCGGGCCAGCTCGCAGGCAAAGGCGAAGTGCGGCAAATTGCGGCGCTGCGTGCCGGCCTGAAACACGCGACCGGTGCGGCGCATGGTTTCGGCGAGGATGAGGCTCTGCGCGATGTTTTTCGTGCATGGCTTTTCGCAGTACATGTCCTTACCGGCGCGGGCGGCGTGCATCGCGGCGGTGGCGTGCCAGTTCGGGCCGGTGGCGATCAGCACGGCGTCGATGTCGCTGCGGTCGAGCAATTCGCGGAAGTCGCGAATCATCGCGCAGTCTTGATTGCCGTAGCGGTCGTCGGCAATCTTCTTGACGGCGCTGCGGCGGTCGGCCTTGATGTCGCAGACGGCGGCGAACACCACGTCTTTCTGCTCCAGGAAGCAGCCGAGGTCATAGGTGCCGCGGTTGCCGATGCCGATGCCGCCCACCACGATGCGCTCGCTGGGCGCCACCGCGCCGTCGAGACCCAGGGCGGAGCTGGGAATGATTTGCGGCGCCAAAATGGCCGCGCCC
>JBGSYU010000094.1:0-7934 GCA_041750715.1 Lacipirellula sp. | reverse complement strand
CCGCCGCCATTGCCGGGCCGACGGGCCGAACGGCCGTTGTCACCCACTTCTTCGAGCTCGTCCTCGTCGCCGCCGTCGCCGCCGTCATCGCCGACTTCCTCGTCGAATTCCTCAGGCTCGTCGCGCCGCGGCCCGCCGTGGGGCGCGATCTCCATGTCGGGGTCGAATCCGCCCTGCCGAAAATACTGCGCCTCGATGTCGCTGATGTGCAAAAAGCCGTTCCGCCCCACGCCAAAATCGACAAACGCCGCCTGGATGCTCGGCTCCAGATTGACGATCTTGCCCTTGTAAATATTGCCGACATAGTTGTCTTGGCTGCTCCGCTCGATGTACAGCTCTTCCAACACCCCGTCTTCGCAAATCGCAATCCGGCACTCCTCCGGCTGCGCGACGTTAATCAACATCTCCTGCTTCATGAATGAGTTCTTTCTGGTTCTCGTGGTACTGGCCTTTCGCGATCGCTACGGCAATCGAGCGAAACACCTTTGAATAATTTCTTCTGCCGCAAAGAGGCACAAAAAACGCAAAAAAGGAAATTGCGATTCTCGTCTTCTCGTCTTGTGTTCTTTTTGCGCCTCTTGTGCCTTTTTGCGGCTACTCTTGAATCTCGTTAAACCGGGAACTCCGGGAACACTCTCGACAATTCTTCTTTAAGGTAAGTCTTCACATCTCGCGCCGTCTCCAGCGCCCGCACCTGCTCGGCCACGCGCTGGCACTGTTCGATCGACACGCTGCGGCACACGCGCTTTACCTCGGGAATCGCCGAGGGCGTCACGCTTAGCGTTCGCAGTCCGATACCCAGCAGCAGCATCGTGTACAGCGGGTTGCCGCACATCTGCCCGCACATGCTGATCGGCCGGTTGCAGCGGTTGGCCGTGGTCACCGCCATATCGATCAGCCGAATCACCGCCGGGTCGGCCGCCGTATACAGGGCGGCCACGTCCTTGTTGCTGCGGTCCACCGCCAGCGTGTACTGAATCAAATCGTTCGTGCCGATGCTGAAAAAGTCCGCCTCCTCGCAAAACCGGTCCATCATCACCACGGCCGAGGGCACCTCGACCATCATGCCCACCTGCATCTTGCGATCGAACGGCGCCCCCTCCTCTTCCAGGTCTTCCATCGCGTCGGCCAGCACCATCTTCGCCTGCCGCAGCTCGAGCATCGTCGAGATTAGCGGGAACATCAGTTTAATATTGCCGTGCGTGCTCGCCCGCAGGATGGCCCGGAGCTGCACGCGGAACAGGTCGCGGTTCTTCAGCGCCAGCCGAATGCTGCGCAGCCCCAGGAACGGGTTGCGTTCGTCTTCCGGATCGGGCATGGTGCGCATCTTGTCGGCGCCCAAATCCAATGTGCGCATCACTACCGGCTTGTCGCCCATGGCGTCGGCCACTTCGCTGTAGGCAGCGTAGTGGGCTTCCTCCGACGGATCGTCGTCGCGGCTCAAATACAAAAACTCGGTGCGATACAGCCCGATGCCGTCGGCCCCGCGCTCGTCGCACTGCTGCACTTCGCCGGGGAACTCGATGTTCCCCATCATCGCGATTCGCACGCCGTCGGTCGTCTCCGCCGGCAGGTCGCGCAGCGTCTCCAGCTTGACGGCGAGGAAACGCTGCTCCTCGACCTCGTGCCGATACCGGGCGAGCATCTCCTCGTCAGGATGGAGGAAAATGAGCCCCTGGTCGCCGTCGATGATGACCGTCTCGCCGCCGGAGACGTCGGTGAGAAAATTCCCCACGCCTACCACCGCGGGAATGCCCAGCCCCTCCGCCACGATCGCCGTGTGGCTGCCCGGGCCGCCCACCTCGGTGACCAGTCCCATCACGAACTGCGGATTGAGATTGGCCGTCTCGCTGGGCGTGAGATTGTGGGCTAATACCAGTACCGGGGAGGTGATCTGCGCCAGCTCCTGCCGCGCCGTCCCCAGCAGATGCCGAAGGAGCCGCTTCTGGATGTCGAAAATGTCGTTGGCCCGCTCGGCCATGTACTCGCCGTCGAGCGACTGGAACACCTTCGCGTATTTGCCCAGCGCCCGGCTCACCGAATATTCCGGCGAGTAGTGCCGGGTGCGAATCATCTCGTCCAGTTCTTGCCGCAGCCGCCGATCGCAGAGCATCTGCAAGTGGGCCGAGAAGATAGCGCCGTATTCGTCGCCCAGTTCCTTCGTGACGCGAATGCGATTGCGGTCGACCTCGGCCGCGGCGGCGTCGATGGCGGTTCCCAGGCGCGCAAGCTCTTCCTCCACCGCGTCGCGACCAACGAATCGCCGTGGTATGCGAAAGCCCTCGTTATCCAGAATCAGGGCCTCGCCGATCGCCACGCCGGGCGAAACCGCGATCCCTTGCAGGCGTTCCATAGCGCCCTCATGGGTGGGGCGCCCGCGCGACTACGCCGCGGCGACAAGCACAAAGGCCCGCGCGTGCGCAGGCCCGCTGCAACATTCAGCGAGCCGCGCGGGTCGGACCCGCCGTGCGTTGGGGAGTGTTAATCCGTCGCATACGATGGCTCGCCAAAACATCGCGATGTTTTGCCAGTCGCCCGACGGCAGTCGCCAGGCGCCACTTAAACTTCAATCGCCCGAACTCATGGGTGATTCGCCGCTTGCGGCTTAGCGCGATGGGCGCGCTTCACCCGTTGCTCGGACACTCTGTCTGATCGTTAACGAACCCGTTCTCAATGAATCTCGCCAGCGCCGCCACGGCTTGCTCCGCATCGTCGCCCTGCGCCTCGAGCCGCAACTCGGCCCCCGGCTCGGCGCCCAGCGTGAGCATGTGCATGATGCTCTTGCCGTCGACTCGCAACGATTCACGAACGACTTCGATCTCACTCGTAAACTTCATCGCCAGCCGCACAAACTGCTCCGCGGGCCGGATGTGCAGACCCAACGGGTCCTTATCGCTGACCACCACGACTCGTTGTACCACCGGCGATGTCATTAAGGACTGTCTTTCAAGTTTGGCTGTCGGCTTCCGGCTTGCCGCCAGACGCAACAAATCTTCTCTGGCCGCTAGCCGACAGCCCCACGCCGTCAGGCGCCGAACTGATTGTTATCCGCCTCCTCCAAAAGCGTCCACACGTCCGGCGGCTCCTTGCTCTGCTTCAAGAAGCGGCAGAACGTGTCGTCGCGCAACTGTCGCGAAATGTTCTCCAGCGCACGCAGGTGATCCCCCGGCCTATCCGGCGGCGAAATCAACAGGAACAAGAGGTGGACCTTCTCGCCGTCCAGGCTGTCGAAGTCCACCCCCTCATCGCTCACCGCGACGGCGCCCACGAGCTCATGCACGCTGGGATGCTTGGTGTGCGGCACGGCCACGCCCCGGCCGATGCCCGTGCTGCCCAGCTCTTCGCGTTTGAGAATCGCCTCGACGATGCCTTCGTACTGATCTTCCGCAATTTTCCCGGCCTCCATCAGCGACGAGGTCATCGCACGTATCACGTCTTCTTTCGAGTCCGCTTCCATGTTCGTGCGGATCGCACTGCGGTTGATGAAATCGACAAACTTCATGCTCAAGGTATCCTTCAACTTGTTAGTCGTTATGCACTCACGCATTCCGCGGGTAGGGGCGTCCTATTAATCCGCAGAGGCGTGAGTAGGTGAGTAAGCGAGTAGGTAAAAATGCCGGCCGCACTCACCTACTCACCTACTCACCTAAGCTACTCCTCATCCCCCTCCGCCTCGCCGACCACCGGCGTTTCCAGCCGACGCGCCTCAGGGTTCCGGTGCCGTTCGTGTAGCCGCTCCTTGTACCGACGAAGCTGCTGCTCGACCTTCTCCACGGCCGCCTCGACGACTCCCAGCAGGTTGTCCCCCTGCTCGTGCGCCACAAAATCGTGCTTATGCTCGGCCGAAACCTTCAAATCCACCTTCGGCTGCTGCGAATCGCTCAGGTCCACCACCAACTCGATGGACATTAACCGATCGAAAAACCGGCCCAGTTTCTCCGCCTTCGCTCGAAGCTTGGCCTGCGTCGCTTCGGTCAAATGCCCGTGACGGGTCGTGATACTAAGCTGCACGTCTTGCGATCTCCAACGTCAAGGTCCACAGGGGCGGACTCCCCATTCTAGCGGGCTCCCCCCTAGGCCACAAACGCACCCTAGTAGGCCAGTTACTCCGAAACTGGCGGCCTAACCGCAGGCCAGTTTCTCCGAAACTGGCGCCCGAGTTTCGAAGAAACTCGGCTACGTCCCTGCCTAGGCGCGGTTATGCTAGATGCCCCGCTGCTCGAAAAATCTCGATTTTTAGCCCCCGAGACACTTCCCAAATGATCCCCTCGGACGACACCATCGCAGCCCTCCGCGAAGCCCTCAAGGTCTCCCCGACCAACGTCCCCCTCCACAAGCACCTCGCCGAGATGCTGCTCAAACTCGGCCGCTTCGAGGATTCCGAGGCCGCCTATCGGGCCGGCCTCGCCGTCGTCCCCCACCATGTCGAATTAAAAGTCGGCCTCGCCAACGCCTTCTACCAACAACAGAAAAACTCCGCCGCCCTGGTGATCGTCAAAGACCTCATCAAGCAAAGCGACCCGCCCGCCGCCGCGTAGGTGCTGCACGCCAAGCTGCTCCTCCGCGCCGGCGAACCCCAGCGAGCCGCCCACCAATACCGCGAAGCCGTCGAGATCGACGCCGAAGCCGCCGATGCAGATCTCGCACGCGAACTCGGCGTCGCCCGCACGCCGACCGATCCGTTCAACCAGCAAGACGAAGAAGGCCGCCTCCGCGAACCCGCCGGCGAGCTTCCGCCCGGTCGTGAAGAGGCCGAAATCGAACGCCCCTCGATCAGCTTCGATCAGGTCGGCGGCATGGACGCCGTCAAAGACGAAATCCGCATGAAGATCATCCTGCCGCTAGAGCAGCCCGAGCTGTTCCAAGCCTACGGAAAGCAGGTCGGCGGCGGCATCCTCATGTACGGCCCGCTAGGCTGCGGCAAAACCTTCCTCGCCCGCGCCACCGCTGGCCAGGTGAAAGCCGGCTTCCTCGCCGTCGGCATCAGCGACGTGCTCGACATGTGGATCGGCAGCAGCGAGAAAAACCTGCACGAACTATTCGAGCAAGCCCGCCGCAACCGGCCGTGCGTGCTGTTCTTCGACGAAGTCGACGCTCTCGGCGCCAGCCGGGCCGATATGCGTCACGCCGCCGGCCGTCACCTCATCAACCAATTCCTCGCCGAGCTCGACGGCGTCGAGTCGTCGAACGAAGGCGTCCTCATCCTCGCCGCCACGAACGCCCCCTGGCGCCTCGACGACGCCTTCCGCCGCCCCGGCCGCTTCGACCGCATCCTGTTCGTTCCGCCGCCCGACGCGAAGGCGCGCGCCGCCATCCTGAAGCTCATGCTCACCGGCAAACCCGCCGACGGCGTCGACTTCGACGCCGTCGCCAAAAAGACCGACCACTTCTCCGGCGCTGACATGAACGCGGTGGTGGACGTAACCGTCGAAGCCAAACTCCGCGACGCCATGAAGTCCGGCAAGCTCGAACCCTTGCGAACGAAAGACCTGCTCGCCTCCGCCGCCCAAGTAAAACCCTCCACGCGCGAATGGTTCGCCACGGCCCGCAACTACGCCCTCTACTCCAACCAAGGCGGCGTGTATGACGATATCTTAAAGCACCTCAAACTGTAACGCGCATTTAGCCTCCGGCGAGTCGCCGGGGGTTAAACGAAGAGCACTAACCCAACTCGTAACACAACTTCCGCTTATGCCCGACTTCCGCGAGGTTGATCCCCACGAACTACGAGCGCCCCCTTCAAGGCCCCAGGGAGCAGACCCGGCCAAATTGCACCGACAGATCGCCATGTTCGGCCGCTCCGCCGACGGAATGCCCCCGCCTTTGGTTTACGAGGCGCCGGACGACGTTCTCGTCTTGTACAATGGAGTCACACGCGCCACACGGATCGCCAAGCTTTCGCCGGGGACGCTCATTCGCGTTGAAGTGATCGGCAAGCTACGACGAAATCGCGCCGCTCTTCCCAAGATTGGAGACCTGCTTTAATGACGCCAGACATTCAACGCGAAATGTTCGCGACGCTCGCCGAAATACTGTCGCTCGCTCCCGATCTGCGATTCGGACAGCTCGTGGCCCATCTGGGTTTTTTGGGCGAAGATCACGCGGACCACGGGCTCGGCGATATCGAAGACGACGAGTTGCTCGCCATCATGTATCGCCACCGCAACGAGCTTAAAGCTCGCCTATTGGGCGTCCTCCCAGCCGCCTCCGGTATGCCGCTATCCATTTCCGGCAGTCCCACCACGGCGCTCTCAACGCCAACCAGCGACGCACTCCGTTAACGACTTGTAATTTACGCGGCGTCACGCCCCCAACTACCGCGGCGAGAAAAGTCCCGGCCGCAACGCGGCGGTAGCGAATAGTTGGGGGGCGTGAGCAACCGGACCTCGCCCTTGAACTGTCGACTCTAAATTGAGCCGAGAATCGCAACGACGGGTCGACACTTCGAACGAGGACAAACGCTATCCCGACTCAGTCGATTCCACGAGGCAATCGACGCATACCGATAAGAGCTTGCGGAAATTCCGGGATGCGTGGCCTCGCGGTCAAACATCGCAGCAGCGCTGTTCGTAATTTTCGTGATTGTCGTACCAGTTACTTTTCTGGCGGCGGAATGCGCCGCGGCGCCGGCAGTTGCAATCGGCATGGCGATGATCGTAGTCAACTATGAATTGCTCTTCGCATTGCGATCCGCGTTTCCTAAATACGGCTTCATGCTGCTTTGCGCGGGCTCGTTAGGACTTTGGTGTTTGGCCAAACCTGCCGGTGAATTCATCATGAAAAATGGCGTCGTTGCGCTCCCGTTATGGATTGCAATTGTAGCGCTGTCCGCAGTTGGACCCTTCTACCTTCGACGTTTGGCGGCCCATCCTAAATTCTGCAAAGGGGATGCTCCGTAGTCCGCGTCCCACTTCCGCCGTCGCCGCGCTACAATACTGCAAAGGCGCCCAGGCGGCCCCCCGATCCAGCCCAGGCATGTGTCCCTCGTTTTCCGGAGACCCCAACCATGATCCGCAAACTCGTCCTCGCGTTCGTCGCCGTCGCCTATCAGCCGCAACAATCCCTACCGCAGCTTCAACATTAGCGGCATCAACTACGGCTCCCAACAGTGGGAGCAATTCCACGGCCGCCGGGCGTACTCCCACGCCGCCCGCCGCGGCCTACGCTTCCGGCGCCGGTAGCGACACGTTCCCGCTTGCGAAACTGCGCAACATCGCTTCGACTAGTGGCGTAAATTCATCGCCGCGAGTCCCAGGAAGTTGCGCACCCCATGAAACTGCACGCCGCCCCGTCACTAAGCCTCGCCCTCCTCGTCATCAGCCTGCCATCGCCATTCGGGGCGCTCCGCGCCGCTGAGCCCGTTGGACCTGCCGAACAGCCCGCACCCACCGCCGGCATCGACGGCAGCGAACCCGGCTTTCGCCCCTTGGGCGAAGCCGACTTCGTCAACGTCAACGGCGAGAGCGGCACCTGGACGTGGACCGACGGCGCCGCCCATTGCACCGGCAAACCCATCGGCGTCATCCGCTCGCAGAAGGAGTACACGAACTTCGAGCTAGTCGCCCAGTGGCGCCATCTCACCTCCGGCGGCAATTCCGGTATTTTCGTCTGGACCGACCCCGCCGCTCTGAAGGACCTGCCGCCCGGCAAGCTCCCCCCCGGCGGCATCGAGGTGCAGGTTCTCGACCACGGCTACAGCGAGCAATTCGAAAAGGAAACCGGCAAGAAGGCCGACTGGTTCACCACCCACGGCGACGTCTTCCCCGTCGGCACGGCCAAGATGAAACCGTTCGCCCCCGTCTCGCCCGACGGCACGCGCAGCTTTCCCCGCAAGCAGCTCAGCCGCCCCCACGGCCAGTGGAACGACTACTACATCCGCGCCATCAACGGCGAGATTCGCCTGTGGGTCAACGGCCAGGAAGTCTCCGGCGGCA
>JBGSYU010000093.1:0-2145 GCA_041750715.1 Lacipirellula sp. | reverse complement strand
ATCAGGTGCGTCGGCGCCGGATTCGGCTCCGGCCGCGCCAGGGCCAACACCGAATCCGCCGGAGGCAACTTCGCCAATGCCTCGCGGGCGGCCGCGAATCGCTGCTTCGTCGCCTGGTACTGTTCCCACTCCGATATGTTCAAATACTGCTGCAACTTGTCATCGAGCAGTCGATCGCGTTCGGGCGAGCGGCTGATCTCTTGGTCTTCCGGCATCATCCGCGCAACGCCGACTTCTTCGATGGCCTTCACTTCCTCACGAACGCCGACCTGCTTTCGCCACAAGGCTGCGCGCTGGTCGCGTTCGGCAGGCTCCGAATTATCCCACAAGCTGTAGCGGGCCGGGTCGCGTTCGCGCCGGTCGGCGTACGGCGTCACGTCGGCGAAGAAAGCAATCAGGCCGTAATAGTCTTTTTGCGGGATCGGATCGATCTTGTGGTCGTGGCAGCGAGCGCATCCCACCGTTAGGCCAAGAAACGCCTGTGAAGTCGTCGCCACCAAATCGTCTAATTCGTCGTGGCGAGCTTGCACCGGATCCGCTGGCTCATCGTCCCACAGGCCTAGGCGGTAATAGCCGGTCGCCGTCATCGAATCCAACGTCACTTCGTCCAGTTCATCTCCGGCAAGTTGCTCGCGAACGAACTGGTCGTACGGCTTGTCGTCGTTGAACGAGCGAATCACATAGTCGCGATATTTCCACGCGTTGGGCTTCGCTCCGTCGCGCTCGAAGCTGTTCGTCTCGGCGAACCGCACCACGTCGAGCCAGTGCCGAGCCCAGCGTTCGCCGTAGCGGGGCGAAGCCAGGAGCCGATCGACCAGCCGCTCCCATGCTTCTGGCGAACGGTCGCTAAGAAACGCCTTAAGTTCCTCAGAACCGGGCGGCAAGCCGGTAACGCCGTAGAACGCACGGCGGGCCAGCGTACGCTTATCGGCCGGCGCGGCGGGCGTCAGTTCGGCGCCTTCCAAACGAGCGAGGATGAACGCGTCGATGGGATTCGCAACCCACTCGGCCCGCTTCACCTCGGGAGGCGCCTGCCGCTGCGGCGGAATGAACGCCCAATGCTTCTTCCACGGGGCGCCTTCGTCGATCCACGCTTTCAGCGTGGCGATCTCCGCCGGCGTCAGCGGCTTGCCCTCGGGCGGCATCCGCAGCGAATCATCCGTCTCCGCCACGCGGCCGAGCAGCTCGCTCGATGCGGCGTCGCCCGGAACAATCGCGTGCAGCCCAGAATCCAGCTCCGCAAGCGCGGGCTTCTGCTCGTGCAGCCGCAAGCCGCCTTCACTCACATCCGGCCCATGGCACGCAAAGCACCGCCGCGCCAACAGCGGCTTGATCTCACGAGCAAAGTCGACCACGTTGGCCGCCTGCGCCGTCGACGGCGCCGTTGCGCAGAGCATCGTGCAAACGAGCCCAGCCAGCCGCCGGTAAATCGAAGTGACACGCATCCCTCTAGTGTACCCATTATGGCAAAAAAATGGCGGCTGTTCACAGCAACCCCGGCAGGAGAACACCAAAGTCCCGCGCGCACGGTCATTCTGAGGTACTCCGAAGAATCTGGCCGGACCCTTGGGAGTACCTCAGGTCGCCACGGCGACTCGCTGCGACGAGTTGACAGGGTTTGGGGCGTCCGACTCACCGCGGGGCCTTGCGGGCCTCGTTCAAGAACGGCTTCAGTTCGTCGAAGAAGTCGCCTGCATCGGCGAATTGGCGGTAGACGCTCGCAAACCGCACGAACGCGACTTCGTCGAGGTCGCGCAGGTGATCCATCACGATCTCGCCCAGCCGGCGGCTTTCGATCTCGTTCTCGAAGCTCGAATACACGTCGTTTTCGATCGCGGCGACGGTCCGCTCGATGTCGCGGTCGCTGATCGGACGCTTCCAGCAAGCCCGTTCGAGGCCGCCCTTGATCTTTTCGCGCGAGAAGGGGACTCGCGAGCCGTCCTTCTTGACGACCTTGATCGAGACTTCCTCGATCCGCTCGTAGGTGGTGTAGCGGCGCTTGCAGGCAAGGCATTCCCGCCGCCGGCGGATAGAAAAGCCATCCTGGCAAGCCCGTGAGTCAATGACTCGATCGTTGTCGACGCGACAGAAGGGGCACTTCATGGACGCTATGATACACTGCTTGCCCACGCCGTGAAGAGGCGC
>JBGSYU010000092.1:0-7007 GCA_041750715.1 Lacipirellula sp. | reverse complement strand
GGCAGCGTCTGCGGGTCGAGCAGCCGCTCGAACGTGACGTGGGCGTCGACGCTCGAACCGATGACACGAGCTTCAATCTGCGTGCCGTCTTCCAGGCCGACGCCGCACGCGCCGTGGCGATCGGTGTGAATCGCATGCACGGGCGACTCGCGGCGAATCTCGACGCCCATGTCGCGGCACGCCTTTTCGAGCGAATCGGCCAGCCCGCCCATGCCGCCGCGCACGTATCCCCACACGCCGCGCGCCCCGCCGGCCTCGCCCATCACATGATGCAGCAGCACGTACGCGCTGCCTGGGGAGCTGATACTGGTGAACGCCCCGATGATGGCGTCGGTGGCGAGCGTCGCCCGCAAGGCCTCGCTTTCGAACCACCGTTCCAAAATGGGCCGCGCCGCCGCGGTGAGCAGTTCCACCGCCTCCGGCAAATCGCCGCCCAGTTCCTTTAGCGCCCCGTACATTCCCCACAGCTTCTTGCCGTCGCGAATCCGCTTCGCGATGCCGATCTTTCGCCACCCCTTCGGCAATGGCAACGGATCGGGCGCCGACTCGGCGAGCGACGGTTCCAGCGCTCGCGCCACGCGCTCCAGCAGGGCGTTGTATCGTGGGTACGCCGCCGCGTCGCGCATGCTGAACTTACCGATCTCGCGCTGCACGAGCGCCTCGTCCGGCCCGAGGGTGAGGCTGCGGCCATCGGGTAGCGGCGTGAACGAGGAGGGGTTGCGGGGCAGAATCTCGAGGCCGTAGTCCTTCAGCCGCAGCTCGCGGATAATCGGCATCTGGAACAGGCTGATGACGTACGCCGCGGTCGAAACGCGGTAGCCCGGCCACAGCTCCTCGGTCGTCGCGCACCCGCCCAGCACATGCCGCCGTTCCAGCACGCACACCCGCCGGCCGGCTTTGGCCAGATACGCGGCGCATACTAATCCGTTATGCCCGCCGCCGATGATGACGCAATCGAACTTGCCGTGCCGAGCCATTTAACAGGCGCTTCCTTGCTTGCGAAGTAGAGAATCAAACCGCGGCTGAACTCGGCCGACGTCATCCTGAGCGGAGCGAAGGATCTAGCGAGCCAAACGGGCGACCAGATTCTTCGCTTCGCTCAGAATGACCGCAATTACCTTTATCCCAAGTTCGCCCCGCGAATTCTAGACGCCCAGCGACTTCGCCGTGACATGCCATTGCAACTCGCCGCATCCGGGCCCAAGTTCGCCGTGAATACGAATCGCGGCGACCGCGCCCTTCGCGAAGCGAATGTTCGCATCGCCCTCGCCGATCAGCGCCGCGGCAAGATGGTCGACATCGGGAGAATGTCCGACCCAAGCGATCGACTTTGCCGATTGCGCTTGCGACCACTCGACGAGCTCGTCGAAATCGCTCCCCGGCGCGAGCGCCGAAAGCTCGACGACCTCTGGTTGGTGAGGCGTGTGAGCGGCGACGATGTCGGCCGTTTGCCGGCAGCGAACGTAGGGGCTGGTAGCGATTGCTTCCGGTTCAAACCCGCGCTCCGCAAGCAGCGCGACGACTTGCTCAAACCGCGCCGCCCCCTCGGGTGAAAGCGGCCGTCGCGAATCGTCCGGCCAACGCGGATCGCCGTGCTCGTAAGCGTAGGCGTGACGAACGATGTAGATGATCATGTTCTTTCCAAATTCTAGGAAAGCAAACCACGACGGCACGACGAACACGACGAAATGCGAATACACTTTTTGGAACGCTAATCGACGCTAATTTCCTCTGATCTTCATTGGCTTTGATTAGTGCCGATTAGTGTTCCGTCGTCTTTTCTTACGTCGTGTCCGTCGTGCCGTCGTGGTTCAATTCAATTATTTCATCGACATCGCCACAATACCCGATCCTCAATCTCCAATTCCTGCTGCACGGCCGCGATATCCGCCTTGAACCGCCGCGCGTCGGCCGGATAGCCGGCCGTCGGCCGTAGCGCCGGCAGCCGGGCCGTCCAAAACGCGTTAAACGCCCGCATCGCGAGCTCACGATGATACTTCGCCGTCATGGAGGCCAGTGCTGTGGGCAGCAGCTCTTCGCACCCAACGCGAAAGATCGCCTCAACCTCCCGCTCGCCGTGGCGCCAGCGGTAGCGGCTCAGACCGCGGCCCTCGTCGATGGTCTCAATCCAGCTCTCCGGAAAGTGATGCTGCACTAGCGCCGCATAACGATTGCGGCCGCCGTGCTTGTCGAGACAGATGAAGAGGGGGGGTGGCGAATGCGGAATGCGGAAGGGGGAATGGGGAATGAAAAGAGGAGGCGAGTCTGAGGTCGTTGCAGAGCGAGTATTGCTCGCATCTCCGTTGCCGACCTCCGCATTCCGCATTCCGCATTCCGCATTTCCTTCCACTTCATCGACGACCCGCCGCACCAATCCCAGCGTGACGTGCGACAACGCCGCACCCTTGTTACCGCACTGCTCGACGAGCGCGTTGAACTCGGTGGGGTAGACGAGCGTCGCGCGAATCGCCAGCAGCCGCACGCCATTCTCCGCGCACGCTTGCCGCAATTTCCCCGCCAGGCGGCAAACTTCCGCAGCATCCACTGCCAGCGGCAAGGGCTGGTCGTCGTCGAAGTGACACGCCAAGTCCCGCCGCCGATGGAGCGGGTCGGCCGAAGTGGCGTCAACGAGCTCTGCCACGCGCTCGATGCAGGCGGCTTCGTTCTCCGGCGGTCCCATTGCCGCGAGCGCCGCCAACACGCCGCGCTCCAACTGATGCACGCCGAAGCCGGCTTTGTAGAGCGCCTTCGAATCGGCGATGGCGAGCTTTCGGCCCGCTCGGTCTGCCGAACGGGCGACCGCGTTGCGGAGCAGTTTGTAGAGATCGGGTATAGGCGCCGGAGCCGCGTTCCTTCCTTCCGCCTTCCGCCTTCCGCCTTCCACCTTCTCCTCCACCCTCCACGCCGTCGCCGCCACCACCAGCGGGCCGTAGTTCGGCCCATACCCCGCTTCATCGACGCCAATAAGAATCGCCATGCGGGGCAGTATAGCGGCCGTGCCGCGGTATGCGAATAAGCTGGCGGGTGCCGGACGTTAAGACTAGAACAACCAGCGTTAAGGGGCTTCTAGCAATCGGAGCAGCAAGTCCGCCGTGGTAACGACTTCCACGTCTTCGATTCCCTCAAAGTCCCGGTCGTTCGACCAAATCGAGTAACTCTGCATCAGCGCAAGCGCCAAGAGCGGGATGTCGAGCGGATCGCGCATGCCGATAAGTTGTTCCGCACGCTGCCACTGGGCGAGATAGGCGTCGGGTTGACGCGCGATGATCGGGAGCAATTCAAATTTACGGAAGACGACGGCTTCCGATTCCCCCAGTTTTTTCGCCAGCCACGGCAAATGCTTCACGACCTCGAACAGGGTCGATTGCGGCGAATGAAGAGCAAACTGCCCGGAAAAGATGATCTCGCGAGCTCGTCCGCCCAAAAGCGCGGAGATCAGGCAGTTCGCGTCGACGGCGAGATGGGTGGGCACGCTTTTTACGGGGCCGAGTCGCCGCGACGTTGGAGCTCAAAATCGACCAAAACGCCCTCTTCGGTCAATCCCTGGTCGAGCATCCGGCGTCGCGTCTCGTCGGTGAGACGAAAGAACTCGTCCCGCTGGCCTTGGTCGGCGAGGCGGGCTTCGATGGCCGAGCGCACGAAGTCGTCGACCGATCCGCTCGGCGATAGGTTCTGCTGGATTTTCTGAAACAGGTCTGTTGAGATGTCGATGTGGGGCATGGCGTGAACCGTCGGGTGGAAGGGTCCTCCTCAAATTGTAAACCGAAATCCGGTTGCGTCGAGAACGCCCCGAGCGCAAAAATTCGGACACGACGCTCCAGCGACCCGGGCAATCGGCGTGAAGAGGTACGAATCAACAGGTGCAACTCAGAATTGTCCTCCGCCGCCGCCCAGGCCGCCCATGCCGCCGCCGAAGCTGCCGCGGTCTTGGGGGTCGACGAGTTGCTCGACTTCGGCTTCGATCTTGTCTCGCGATTGTTTCACCCGGGCTGCGTACTCCTCGGGTTCCTTCACGCCATCTGCCGTAAACAGGTTATCGGCCTCGCCGCTGACGATGCCCATGGCGACTAGCGCTGGCACGAACAACTCGGGGGGGCCTTCGTGAGTGATCTTTTCGAAGCGCTCGTTCATCCGTTGGTGGGCTTCCTCGCCCGGCCACGGGCTGCCGCCGCCCAAGTTCTTATCATCGAACAGCACCCCCAGGGCGCGGATCGCATCGGCGTGATCGTCGGCCCGCTTGGGATCTTCGAGTACGGCCGTCAATTGATCGGCAATGGCTTGCCGGAACCGCCGGCCAGTGTGACTCAGAATCGTCCGCGCCGTGCGGCGGGTGGCCGCATCCTCGTGGAACAGCAGGTCCAACTGCTCCGGCCAGGCGTCGAGCGACCCAAAACTCAGGGATCTTAGCACCGCCAGCGCGTTGGCCGCGTCTTCGCCGGTAAGGGCGGCCTTAATCAGCGGCGCCACCTCAGGATCGCCTTTACCTTGGGGAGTGCGATGATGAAGCGTATTTAAGACCGCGGCGTTAGGACCGTACTTCGGCTGGCTCGCCATCTGCAGCAGCAACCCGCGGATCGGAGCGTCCAACACATAAGGAACGTCCGGGCGGAATCTGTTTAGCAACAACGCAGTCAACGGCCGCCACTTGTCGGGGTCTGTTTCCAGCCGTTCCATCAGCGCCGGCAGCCAATCGGTCGCCGGAACGCGCGAGGACTTACCGAGGGTTAGAAGCTGTGTCACACGCTCCTTAAGCGTTCCTTCGGCGCCTCCGCCAATGGATTTGAAGTCATACTCCGCCGCCACGTCGAGGATCGCCTCGGCGGATTCGCGGCCATAGCCGGCGCGGGCGAACGCGGCCAGGGCGTCGATGGCTTCGATGCGGCGCTCGGTTTTTAGCTCGTTCTTCCAGAGGGAACGCCAGTCGTCGAAGGTTTTGCCGTCGTAGAGGTAGGTGGCATCGCCGGCGCCGGGCTTTTCCGGCGGGTTGGCAGCCCGCTGAGCCAGCATGACCTGCACCTCTACATCGGTGAGCATCGTCTCCAAGTACGCCTTAACCGTCTTCTCGGCGTCGATGACGGTCTGACCGGCCACCGAAATGCGACCGTAAACAGGCCCCAGAGCCACCGTCCCCGCCTCTTCGATGCGGTAGACGCTATCCAACGGCCATTCGGGAAACGCGCCCTGGGCGACGATCTTTATTTCATCGCCAGGCGCCAAGGGTCTGGCAGCGGGCGCGGCGGCCTGTGGCGCCGATTTTTGAAACTGACCGGCAAAGGCGGATTCATCGCCGGGCACTGCTTCAAAACTCATCTCCAGCGGATGCTCCACTGAGGCGGCGGCGTCCTGATTCACGCCGATGCGGCCCGTAACGACCGCTGGTTTGCCGCCGCCGGGGGCTCCGGTCTTCCGAACCACGCGATACTTGAGCGGCGCGAGTTCTTTTAGATCGTCGCGGACGAGAATCGCGTCGAGCGCCTTCAGGCCTGTCGTTGGCCAAACGTGCAAACCGACGAGAATATCGTCATGTTGAAGCGACGACGTTTCCTGGACATCTGAGACACGCAACCCGCCCTCGTACCCCAGTTCCTTCACCCGTGCGAGCTCGTCGGCGTTGATCGGCTCGAAGTCGATGCCCAGCAGTTTGTAAGCCCGATCGGCGATTTTTTGCTCTTCGAGCGAGGGGAAGGCCGCTTGCGGCTTATCCTCGTGGCCCAATTCCGCGAGCTTGCGATTCGCCTCGTTTAGCTCCTCCTCATACTTCTTGAGATGCGCCGTCGCCGCCTGATAACGAATCTTGTGCTCGACGAGCGCGCTGCGGAACGCTTCGTTCGGCGTCTTGGCAATCTGTTCGCGGGCGGCCTTTTCCGCCGCCGCTCGGTATTGTTGCATCTGCTGCTGGGTTTGCTGTAACTGTTCGACGAACTGCTTCCTTTGCGAGTCGTTGGCTTCCTTCCATTGCTGTGAGTGTCCTTGAACGATCTTCTGCAATTCGAACAGATTCTGCTGGTACTCCTCGATCGTCCGATCCTTGTCGAGACTCGCGGCAACGGCCCGCTCCATGGCTTCCGGGTCGCGGGCGTTCTGCAACGCCATTTGCTTGAAGACTTCGAGGTCGACCAATTCCGCCTTGGATCTGGCGACGAGTAGTTCCAGCCGCGCGATCTCGGCTCGCAGTTTGCGAAGCGGAAGGGTCGATTTCATTAAGGGCGGCAATTCGTCCGCGGGAGTTTCGGTAGCGACGGGCGGGATGGAGTCTTCAATCCCTCCCCTAGCCCCTCGGCGCCGCGGCCCCTCTTCGACCTTCAAGGGAGGGGGAGTTGTGGCCGCTTGCGGCTTAGCGGGGTCCGCGGCGTAAAGAGTCAACCCCGCAAGCAGCAGCGGCATGGCCAGTGTGAGTGCCAGGGTTCGTCGGGAAATTCTCATCGGTTCGTCCTCCAGGTTGAGTATTCGGCGTATGCGGCCGGTGAGGGGGTGGTTGGCTAGGGCGCTCGCCGCGGTAAGCGAGGGGACGGCGCTAAGCCGCGAGCGGCTGGCGGCGATTGCTACCAGTAAGGTGGCGTAGGCGTGCGGTTGTTCGATGTGGGACACCACCACCGCGTCGCAGCACTCTTCGCGATCGCGCCGCACCTGCCGGCTGATGAGCCACACGGCCGGGTGGAAGAACAGCGCCGACTCGACGATTCGCTGCACGAGGTTCACCAGGTTGTCCCAGCGGCGGACGTGGGCCAGTTCGTGCAGCAGCACCATCTCCAGCTCCCCGGGCGTCCAGCCGGAGAGGGCGGCGGCCGGCAGCAGAATGAGCGGTCGGAGAATGCCGATGAGCACGGGCTGGGCGACGCCGTCGCACACCGCGACCGACACCCGCCGCGTGATTCGCATGGCTTGGCGAAGCCGCTCGCATGTGGCCGCGGCGGAACCTTCGGTGAGGGCGGTACACTTTCGACGAAGCCGTTCTGAACCGACGAGGCCGGAGGCCAGCAGCGCGAACGTGAGCGGGGCGCCGATGA
>JBGSYU010000091.1:0-5706 GCA_041750715.1 Lacipirellula sp. | reverse complement strand
TCGAGGCATAGCTATGCCGCGACTTCCTGGCGTGAACCATCTTCAAGCCATCCGTGCGTTGGAGAAAGTCGGCTTTAGCATCGCCCGGCAGAGCAAGCATGTGGTGATGACCGATGGCACGCGCGTCTTGACGATCCCGCGACATAATCCCGTGAATGCGATCACCATGGGCAACATCGTCCGCGACGCGGGATTGACGAACGAGGAGTTTCGGAAGCTGCTTTGAGGGATGGAACCGACATGAAGCTTCGCTTCTCACTTCGCACGATGATGATCCTCGTGACGTGTGCGGCGGCGCTGTGCTGGTGGCGGGATTGGCCGCGGCGGATAGCAAATCGCTTCGCCGAGGCTGTGAACGACGGGCATTACGGAGTTGCAGCAGAAATGATCGTGGACGACGACCAGCAAGCCTTTGCAAAGTTTATGCGGCGAGAAGCGCGCAACAAGGCCACGGCTACCGTGCGAAGACAAACGCCGGACGAATGGCTTCGCGGCGAGTGCCAGGTGGCGCTAAGCTTGGAAGATTTCGCCGGTCTGGGAGCGGCGTTACAGATGCGCGCGATTGCGACGTCCAGCGGGGTGGACCGATTGACCAGGACCGACTCAGTTCACGGCCTACTCATGTTGCCAAGCGATGCGACCAGTGTACGTCGTTAAAAGACTCATGCGTATACTCGGCATCGATCCTGGACTGAATACCACCGGATACGGCGTGCTCGAAATCGTCGATCGGCGGGTGCGACTCGTTGAGGCGGGGGTGGTGCGAGGCAAGACGAAGGGCTCGCTCACGGCGCGGGTGAAGGAGATTCACGACGGCGTGGCCGACGTAATTGCGGCGCTGAAGCCTGATGCGATGGCGCTGGAAAAGCTGTACGCTCACTACGGTCGGCCGACGACGGCGATTCTCATGGGGCATGCCCGCGGGGTGATCGTGCTGGCGGCGGCGGAGGCGGGGATTCCAGTTCATGACTACGCTTCGACGCAGGTGAAGAAGACGCTGACCGACAGCGGCCGGGCGCCGAAGTCGCAGATTCAACTGGCCGTTCAACGCGAGCTTCGCCTCGCCACCATTCCAGAACCGCCGGACGTGGCCGATGCCCTGGCGATCGCCCTGTGCCACGCGTGGAGTAGCGCCACCTTCGCGCCCCGTTAGCCGCGACGCGGTAGCGGAGCGCTCGTCGCGCGGCGAGGTACGCCCCGGCGAGGGCGCGTTCCGCTGCGGAGTACCTTCGCGTCGCGGCTAACGGTGGATTCTGACCGCGATGCGCTTGCGTAAGATGCGTGCATATGGTTGGATTGTCCCCATGATCACCAAAATCACCGGTACTCCGCTCGCCGTCGC
The DNA here is from genome assembly GCA_041750715.1 of Lacipirellula sp. GTDB lineage: Bacteria > Planctomycetota > Planctomycetia > Pirellulales > Lacipirellulaceae > Lacipirellula. The sequence continues at coordinate 4,364 of JBGSYU010000091.1, read as the reverse complement.
CGGTGATATTCTTACGCTAGCGGTCGGCGCGTTTGAATATGAAGTGCTGATTCCCGAGTTTACGCGTCGACAATTGCAGGCGCAGATTGGCCGCGAGACGAGCCTGCATACGATCGAGTATCTCGAAGGCAGCCAGATGGCCAGCCGAATGACGCCGCGGTTGGTGGGGTTTTTGAACCCCATCGAGCGGGAGTTTTTTGAGCTATTCTGCCAGGTCGATGGCGTCGGCGTGAAGAAGGCGCTGCGGGCGATGGTGCGGCCGGTGCAAGAAGTCGCCGCGCTCATCGAAGAACAAGACGCGAAGGGGCTTGCCACGCTACCAGGCATCGGGCCGGCGACGGCGGAGCGCGTCATTGCCAAGCTCCGGCGGAAGGTGCCGCGGTTCGCACTCTTGGTGGCTCGCGACATACCGGACGGCGTGACGACGGAGCGCGACGTGCTCAGCGAATCGTTCGACGCCCTGCGAGCGCTGGGACATGGCGAATCGGACGCACGGCGGTTGATCGAAACCGCACTTACGCATAAGAAGAAGTACAAGGACGTCGATGAACTGCTGCGGGCGGTGTACGACCAGCGGCATGGGGGATAACAATTCCATACAGCCGCAAAAAGTCGCAAGAGACACAAAAAGGGAGATGGGAACGATGATCGGTCCTTGCGGACAATCATTTTTTTTGCGCTTTTTGTGCCTCTTTGCGGCCGTATTGTTCTGTAGTTAACGCAGATTCGACCTATCCGCCCTGCGAGCTAGAATGGCAATACCGAAGTCCATCCTTTGGACCGGCGGTCGTCACTCGTGGCGGGTCGTCAGGCCGCTGCTCATTGCCTACTTAATCATCCTGCTCATGCTCAGTTTCTTCGAACGCTGGCTCGTCTACCCTGCCCCGCGGCATACCGGGGCGGACTGGGTGGCCGCGGACTTGCCGCATGAGGATGTGTATTTCTCGCCGGATGACGGGACGAAGTTGCATGGGTGGTTTGTGCCGCACGCTAAGCCGCGAGCGGCGGTGTTGTTTTGCCATGGGAACGGCGAGCATGTCGCACGGCTGGCGCCGCTGCTGCGGCTGCTGCACGACCGGGCCGAGGTGAGCGTGTTCGCTTGGGATTATCGCAGCTACGGCCGCAGCGAAGGCAAACCGCGCGAGGAGAATCTGCTGGCCGACGCCCGCACGGCGCAGCTTTGGCTCGCCGAACGAGCCGGGGTGCGGCCGGAAGAGGTCGTGCTCTACGGCCGCTCGCTCGGCGGCGCCGTGGCGGTGGGATTGGCCGCGCAATTCCCGGTCCGCGGCATGGTGCTGGAGCGGACCTTCGCGGAGCTGGTCGAAACGGCCGCGTACCACTTTCGCTGGCTCCCCGTGCGGCTGATGATGAAGAACCGCTTCCCCTCGATCGAGCGGATCACGACCTACCGCGGCCCGCTGTTCCAAAGCCACGGCACGGAGGACGAGGTGGTGCCGTTCGCGATGGGCAAAAAGCTGTTCGACGCGGCGACGACGGAGCATAAGAAGTTCTTCGTGGTCGAAGGCGGCAATCATAACGGGCCGCAGCCGGACGAATACTACAAAGCGCTGGGAGAGTTTCTGGACTCGCTGCCCGCGGTTGGCGGAGCGGAACGGGTGAGCACGCACGCCAACGGCGTCGAACCGCTGGAGCCGCGGTAAGTAGCCGCGCGTTTTGCCGGTTTAGCCGCGAGTTCATCTGTGTAGCCGCGAGTTAACAACTCGCCGGGGTGGCGCGGAGGGGCGTTGCCATGGTTGCGTCTGCACCGCTTCACCGGCGGGCTGTTAGCCCGCGGCTACTTTCTCGTCAGTGCGTTGTCGCGCCATCAGACGTTAACCATCGTCTCGGGCATCTCTCGCAAGAAAAGGTACGCCATCAGCGACAGCGAGATCGCCTCCGCCGCCATGACGTCGCAAGCTTGCTCGAAGCCGAGCACGCCGCTCATGTAGATGAACATCGCCGCGCTGACGGTCGAGACCCCGGCGAGAAACGTCGCGGTCAGGCTGATCGTCTCCACGCGCGGCTGGCGGAGATCCCGCAGCTCGCGGAAAAACTGGTACACCACCAGCGCAAAGACGATGCTGCCGAGAATGCCCACGTCGGCGAGTTGGGGAATGGCGATCGTGGCGTCGTAGAGGCCGTGGGCGAAAATCATCAGGCCGATCATGGCCACGGCGTGCGAACCCCACCCGCGCGGATCGCGAATCGCACGGTAGGCGGCCAGCCCCGCGACGCCGGTGAGCGTAATGTGGGCCGGGTTGGCGGTCAGAAATCGTCCCAGGGCGTCGGCGCCTTGCGAGGATCGAAAATAGTTGATGTTCTCGGCGATCGCGAAGCCCAATCCCACGCAGCCTCCCGTCATCAGCGCCGCGAGATCGGAGCGCATCCGCAGCAAGATCGGAACCAGGGGCAGGAAGCACAGCAGCTTGGCCGCCTCCTCCGGCAAACCGACGCCGACAATGTAAAACCGTAGTCCCCCGACCAACTCATTGCTTGCATGAACATTCCAGCGATGCTCGATCCACAGGCTTAAAAAGTGCGTCGGCCAAATGCTGAGCCCGCCGAGCACGACCGCCAGCGGCAAGAGCCACCACAACGGATCGCATCCACGGCGAACCTGAGCGGCTTGCAGGCAGAAGGCGAACCACGAGCAGCCGGCCAGCGCTGCTAGCGCCGTTGGCGCGGAGAACGACAGCCGGTTGAAGACCACGTTGGGCAGGCTCCACCACAGGGCGGTCCAATCGCCGGCGGCCGCTAACTGCTCCAAGTGCTCGACGGCCGCGTTGAATAGCACCGCGTCTCCCGGCAGGTCTTCGTGGCGAAGCCGGCCTTCCATGACCAGGGCCCCGACGGCGCCGACGGCGAGAATGCCGATGGCCATCCGCAAGAGGAAGGCGGGGCTGCGGGTTTTTATTCGGAGGTAGTGGCGCCAAGTCATCGAGCTATGCTGGCGGCGACCGCTTAAGCGGTCACCGCCTGGGGGTCACCGCCTTGTGGGTCACCGCCTTGGGATTCGCGGTTCACGGGGTTTGCGCGAATCTGGTATAGTGCGCAGCGCACTACCATACAAGTGTTCAGAACCCGCGGTCCGCATTCAGCATTCCCCATTCCGCATTCGACGTATGCCTCGCGAACCCATCCTTTCTGGCGACGATGCGGAGGAGCCGGAACCGCCCTCGCAGTTCGCGGCGCTGAGCCGCGAGGAGGACCAGGCCCTGCGTCCGCAGCGGATGGAGGATATGGTCGGGCAGCGCGAGGTCTACGAGCGGCTGTCGATCGCGGTGGACGCGGCCCGCATTCGCCAGGAACCGCTGGGGCACATCCTGCTCGACGGCCCGCCGGGCCTCGGCAAGACGACGTTTGCCATGTGCATTCCGCGCGCCCTGAACGTGCCGCTGCAAATCGCCAGCGGCGCGGCGCTAGCGGCGCCGAAGGATTTGCTGCCGTACCTGACCAATGCCGAAGAGGGGTCGGTCCTGTTCATCGATGAAATCCATCGGCTGCCCAAGGCGGTCGAAGAATTCATGTACCCGGCGATGGAGGATTTTCGCGTCGACATCACCCTGGGCGAGGGGATGAACGCCCGGACGGTGAACATGCGACTGCGGCCATTTACGCTGATCGGCGCTACGACGCGGACCGGGTTGCTCTCGGCGCCGCTACGGGATCGGTTTCAGGTGCGCGAGCATCTCGACTTTTACTCGCACGAGGAACTGCGCGAGATCATTCGCCGCAATGCGCGGAAGTTGCGCGTGGAGCTTGAGGACGATGCGGCATTGAAGATTGCCGTCTGTAGTCGCGGCACGCCGCGGATTGCGAACAATCGGCTGCGGTGGGTTCGCGATTATGCCACGACGAAAGCGGACGGCCGAATCACGCTGCCGGTGGCGGATGCGGCGCTGCAGATGTTGGGCGTCGACCCGCGCGGCCTCGATGGGCAGGATCGCAAGTATTTGGAGACCATCCTTCGCGTATTTCACGGCGGACCGGTCGGCGTTGAGGCGGTGGCGCATACGCTCAATACGGCGATCGACACGCTCACCGACGAGGTGGAGCCGTGTTTGTTGCGTTCGGAGTTGGTGGTTCGTACGCCGCGAGGGCGGAAGCTTACGGTGAAGGGGTATGAGCATCTTGGCGCTAAGCCGCAAGCGGCGGATCTTCGACAAGCGGCGCAGCAGGGAGAAGGGTTGCTGCCCCTCTTCGGCGAATGAAGGCCGCGGTCATTATTAATGGGCAGTCGGGTGCGTGCCTGACGGCGGGTGAGCCGGAGTTGATGGAGGCGATCAGTGCGGCGTTCTCGGCCGCAGGCGTGGTTGCAGACGTGCGCTGCGTCGCAGGCGAGCAGATTCCCGCGGAGGCCAAGG
>JBGSYU010000090.1:0-3868 GCA_041750715.1 Lacipirellula sp. | reverse complement strand
GTTCCGCCGCCCGCTTCGATGCCTTGAACCCGCTGCCGGCCGCGCTCTTCATTGCGGCCAATAATGGCGACGCTCGCCCCATGGGCCGCGAGGGCCTCGGCCATGCCGCCGCCGAGGGCGCCAGTGCCGCCGATGATTGCGGCGACTTCGCCGTCGAGGTTGAAGATGTCGGAAAGCATCGGTGGCGGCGACCTAAGGAACGGTTCGGCTATACAATTTAATCGAGGAATGTGGAGGATACGAGAAATTTTGGCGGTTGTCGACGGGCGAGCGTGGAGGATGCAGGAGAACTGCATAGTCCGGAAGCTGTCACTCTGAGGTACTCCGAAGAGTCCGGCCAGATTCTTCGGAGTACCTCAGAATGACCGTGCGCGCGGGACTTTGCCATTCTCCTGAGGGTGGATGATTACGGGGCGGAGACGGCCCGGCTCGCTTTGTTTAAGATGGGGTTTTTCACCCGAAGGTCGGTACATGATGGCACTCGACAAACACGCGGCTCGCGACGCGAAACGCGAGGCGCTGGCCGCGACGGTTCGGACGGCCGTGCGCGAGCAAGCGGCGTGGGACCTGCACACGCACCTGTATCCGCCCGCCTTCGGGACGCCGTTTGGCGGCGCGGCCAATGGCGCGGACCCGGCGGGGATGATGCTGTGGGGCATCGACGAGCTGCTCACCTACCACTACTTGGTGGCCGAGGTTTATCGCGTCGTGCCGCCGCGCGAGCTGCCCTACGAAGCGTTTTGGCGGATGTCGAAGCGGGAGCAGGCGGACCACATCTGGAAGCACCTGTTCCTGGAGCGGTCGCCGATCAGCGAGGCATGCCGCGGGGTGCTGACGACGCTTGCGCGCCTTGGGCTGGACCCTGCGGATCGCAATCTCGACGGCTACCGCCGGTGGTTCGCGGCGCAGGACCCCGACGCGCACATCGACCGGGTGATGGAAATCGCGAACGTGTCGCGGATCACGATGACCAACGCCGTGTTCGACGACAACGAACGGCAGCGGTGGCTCGACAATCCGCGGGCTGGAGACGACTCGCGGTTCGCCGGGGTGCTGCGGTTCGATCCGATCCTGTGCGACTGGCCCGCCGCCGCTGGCCGGCTTAGCGAGTGGGGCTATCCCGCTGGCGAAAAGATCGACGAAAGAACCGTCGAATCCGCCCAGCGGTTCTTGCGCGATTGGCTCGATCGCGTGAAAGCGATTTACGCGGCGGTGAGCTTGCCGCCCGACTGGCGCTACGATGGTGCGGACGACCCGGGAGTCAGCAGCCAAGTGATGCGGCGGATTGTGCTGCCGGTGTTCGCCGAGCGCGACTTGCCGTTTGCGATGATGATCGGTTCGAAGCGGCAAGTGAACCCGGGCCTGCGCGACGGCGGCGACATGTCGGGCCTGGCCGACGTGGCGAGCGTCGCCCGGCTGTGCAATGACTTTCCGGAGAACCGCTTCTTCTGCACGATGCTCGCCCGCGAGAATCAGCACGAGCTGGCGGTGGCGGCGCGAAAGTTCGGCAACCTCATGGTGTTCGGCTGCTGGTGGTTCGTGAATAATCCGTCGCTGATCGACGAGATCACGCGGATGCGCGTGGAGCTATTGGGCACGAGCTTCATCCCGCAGCATTCCGACGCCCGCGTGCTGGAGCAGCTCCTCTACAAGTGGGAGCACAGCCGTGAGCTGATTGCGAATGTGCTAGTGGATAAATACGCCGACATTTCGGCGACCGGCTGGACGCCCAGCGAAGAAGAAATTCGCCGCGACGTGCGGTTGTTCTTCCACCAGAACATGGCGGACTTTCTCGGGGCGAAGCCGCGATAAGTGCAACCTCCGGTAGACGTCACCCTGAGGTACTCCGAAGGGTCTGGCCAGATTCTTCGGAGTACCTCAGAATGACCGATTGCGCGGGACATTGCAGTTCTACTTGGGGCGAAGCCGCGATGACGCTGGCACTTGCCGCCGACGGCGCCGCTCGGCTGGACGCGGTCGACTACACGATCATCGGCGTCTATTTGCTGGGGATGCTCGCGCTGGGGGCGGTGGTCTCGACCCGCATTCGGGGGTTTAAGGACTACTTCCTCGCCGGCGGCGAGCTGACCACGCCGCTGCTGGTTTGTTCGCTCGTCAGTTCATATTACGGCATCGACGTCACGTTCGGCACCAGCGAGTCGGGCTTTTACTACGGCGTCGTCGCGTGGTTTTGGTACAGCTTGCCGTATTACGTCTTTATCGTGATCGCCGCCGTGGTGATTGCCCCGCGGCTGCGGCGCTATGGCGATGCGATGACGCTATCGGACGTGCTGGAGCGGCACTACGGCATGAAGACCCGCGTGGTGGGCGCCATGGCGAGCTTCGTCTACTCGGCGCCGGTGCTGGCGATGGCCGGCATGATGACGCTGATGACGTTCGTGGGAATCCCCACAGGTTGGGGCGTCGCGGCGACCATCGGCATTTGCGCGGCGTACACCATCATGGGCGGGCTGTGGGCCGATTCGATCAGCGACACCGTGCAGTTCGTGCTGATGTGCGTGTCGCTGGCGATCGCCTTGCCGCTGGCGGTCGAGTGGGTGGGCGGCTGGGAATTCGCCGAACACCTGCCGGCAAGTGCAGCCGGCGGCGAGTCGACGTATCTGGCGCATCACGGCGGGCTGACGTTCTGGATGCGGCTAGCGTGGGCCATGACGGGGCTAACGCTGCTCATCGAGCCGGCGTTTTATCAGCGGGTGTTCGCCGCCAAGGATTCGCGAAGCGTGCAGCGGGCGCTGCTCATTGGAATTGGACTTTGGGCTTCGTACGATTGGGGGGCGACGCTCATCGGATTGGTCGCCCGCTCCGCCGTGGAACAGGGACTGCTGCCGCGCGACCTCTTGGGCAAGGAAGCGCTGCTGACGGTGTGCTTGGAGATGCTGCCCACGGGCCTACGCGGATTGATGATCGGCGGCATCCTTGCGGCGGCCATGTCGCAGATTGACAGCTACTCGCTACTGGCGAGCGGCAATCTCGTGTACGACATCTCTCGGCCGCTGGTCGATCCGCACGCTTCGGACCGCCGGCTGCTCGCGCTCGCTCGGCTGGGGGTGTTCGTCGTGATGTTCGCGGCGGCGTTGTTCAGCCTACTGTTCGACCGCATGCGGGATACGTGGCAGTTCATGGCGAGCGTGATGGCGTCGGCGGTGTTTGTGCCGGTGATGGGGGCGTTGTTCGCTAAGCCGCGAGCGGCGGCGGGGTTTTGGGGCGCGGTCGCGGGGCTCGGCGGGCTGGTCTTGTTCTATGCGTTGCTGTTTTCGCAGGGGCAATTTGACGCCGAGGCGGAGACGTACGTGTGGCGAATCGGCGGCGTGGAACTTTGGCAGGATTACGCGGTGCTGTGCGCGCTGCCGATTTCGCTGGCCGGGTACTTGGTAGGAAACCTGTTTGGCGAGGAGGCGGCATAATGCAGATCGTCACCTGGCTCAGCGTGATCGTGCTCGGCCCGGGGTCGATTGCGATCTTCGTTTGGTTCTTGATTAGCCTATGGGGCATCTTGCGGCGTAAAGGGTGAAGGAACGCCGCGGCTTGACACTCGTTTTCCGGCCAATTCTACTAGACGCACCTACCTTCGCTTGGCCCGTGGCGCATGCCTCGGCCGGGTTTCCGCGGCGCTGAACGGCGGTAACGCAAACCAAGCCCAGCCGCGTCCGTGACCATGCCTTCAGGGAGTAACACCGATGCGTAAGTTCGCTTTGATTTTGGCGCCGATGATCGTGGCCGGCGGCGCCCAGCGGGCGCTGGCCATCGCACAGTTTCAAGCCGCGTTCATTAAGCAATACGTCAACACGCACGAAGACAAGGAATTCGCGAAGTATGTGAAGACAAAGGCCAGGTGCAACATTTGCCA
>JBGSYU010000089.1:0-12668 GCA_041750715.1 Lacipirellula sp. | reverse complement strand
GAGTTGCTCGGCGTTTAGAATCTGTCGCAAGTCCGCATGTAACCCGCGCTCAATGTTTCGCACTTGGGCGATCCAACCGGCGCTCGCCGTGGTGGTCTCCGCCTGCTTTTCCGCGATGCGGCCCTCTTGAAAGGGGAGATCCTGAGCGCCTTCGGCCGCCTTCCATTGATCGAGTCGCCACAGTTCGTGACGCCAGTCTTCGATGCCCCCCGCTTCGCTAGCGAGGTATTGCGAAAGCTGATCTTGCCGCTCGATCAGCGCGGCGTCGGCCGCTTCGCGCTGTTCGTCGCTGAATTGCTCGAGCGACTTGACGCCTTCCACGGTTTCGCGCCAGTCCTCGGCAATGCGCGTCGCCCACTTGGCGTACGACAGATTCGGGTCGAACTCCAGCACGGGCGATTCGTCGGCGTCCTCCGCCTTCTTCCGTCGGGCCGCGTATTCCTTTTGCCACGTTTCGCGTTCCGCTTGCTCCTCGACCGTCGCTGGCCGAGATTGCCAGGGGGTCGCCAGATCATTCTGCCAATTGTGAAAGTTCGGCAGCTCCTCGCGAATCCATTTCCCCACGGGGCCGACCGCCTGGCGCAGCATTCCCTCGGCGGAAAAGTCGAGGCTCACCTCCCCCGTGGTGGAGTTGTAGGCGAGCTTCTTCGTTCCTTCGCGGTAGAAATGCCAGCCCGTGGCGAGCCGCAGCAGCACGACGGCCACGATCACCGTCAAGGGAACATAAGCGACGTGACGCACGACCATCGGTTGCGGTTCGGGTGAGGTAACTGCCATGACGCTCTTTACGACGGTGAACGGGGGCTGCGAAGAATAGGCGGCAAGGGTCGACCCGCGGGCTGCAAACCCGACAAGCGGCGAATTGCCGTCCGACCCCTATGCCGCACGACCGGCGGCGGTAACGATATTCTACGGTGCAGGTGTGGGAGGCTCTAGGGCTGGGGGGTGAACTTCAGGAGAACTGCAAAGTCCCGAGCGCTCGGTCATTCTGAGGTACCCCGAAGAATCTGGCCAGACTCTTCGGAGTACCTCAGAGTGACAGCTTCTGGACTTTGCAGTTCTCCTGGAGTGAACTTTGGAACCGTCACGAGGACGGTCACCCTCCAGTACGCAGCAATGGTCCACGAGTTTCACGGTATTTCGATTAAATGCGAATCGTTCTTTGCTATCCGGTTGAGCCACGGCACATTGCGCGCATTCAAAGCGCCTGGCCGGAGGCCGAAATTGTCGACGCCGGCCAGGAGCGTATTGCTGCGGAACTGCCGGAGGCCGATATTTACTGCGGACATGCCAAAGTACCTGTGCCGTGGGATGAAACGGTTCGCCACGGCCGCTTGAAGTGGATTCAGTCTTCGGCGGCGGGGCTCGATCACTGCCTCATACCAAGCGTGGTCGCGTCGGACATACTCGTGACCAGCGCTTCAGGCGTGCTTGCCAAACAAGTCGCCGATCACACGCTGGCGCTGCTGCTAGGGGTGCTGCGCAATTTGCCGACGTATTTTCGCGCTCAAGAGAGGCATGAATTCATTCGCCGGCCCACGCGCGATCTGCACGGCGCCCGCGTCGGCATCATCGGCCTCGGCGGCAACGGCCGTCATCTAGCCCGCGTGTTGAAGGCGTTTGAAACCACCATCCTCGCGACCGATTGGTTCCCCGAGCAGAAGTCTCCATTCGTCGACGAAGTACTGCCGGCCCATGCGGTCGACGACATGTTGCCGCGGGTCGACGTGCTGATCCTCGCCGCGCCGCTCACCGATCACACCCGTCACATGATCGACGCCCGCCGGCTGCGGCTGCTTCACAAAGACGCAGTGTTGATCAACGTCGCTCGCGGTCCGCTGGTCGTCGAGCAGGATCTGGTCGACGTATTGAACAGCGGCCATCTTTGGGGCGCCGGCGTCGATGTGACGGAGGTCGAGCCGCTGCCGGCCGACAGTCCACTGTGGGACGTGCCCAATGCGATCATCACGCCGCACGTCGGCGGACAGCGGGCCAGTCGCATCGACGACATGACCGACCTCTTCTGCGAAAACCTGCGGCGCTACCGCGTGGGCAAGCCGCTAGCGAATCTCGTGGACAAGCAACTCGGATTTCCCGAACCTAGCGCGATCTTCGGCGTGGTTTGAGGCGTCTTTGTCACCGTCATTCTGAGCGCAGCGAGGAATCTAGAAGCCTTGCTGGATCCTTCGCTGCGCTCAGGATGACACGAAGAACCATCAACTGCGCACGGCAAATAGGCAGTTTGCGCAGGTTTCCGATCTGGACTATTGCGTAGTTTCGTGCATAAGATGAAATGTACGGCAGCGGTGAGAAAACACTCGATCCGTCGTACGCCGCGGAAGGTTTCGACTGGCCGTTCCCCAAGGGATTTGGGAACGCCGGCTGAAGAAATAGCCGGCCGCCGCGACTTGTCTTCCTGCAAGGAAACCCATGAACCCCTCGACCACGATCCTGCAAGGCACTCGCACGATCAATTTTGACGGGCAAGAGTCCAACCGCTGCCCGACCGATTTGTACGACCGGTACGAGCAACTGCTCGAAGGCCAGCACCTGGGCTGGACCGAGCACCTCCGCTTCCGCCGGCTGCTGGGCACCGGCGGCCAGGGCATGGTCTACCTGAGCGACCGTCGCGGATGCGACAATTTCACGCTGCCGGTCGCGCTGAAGGTCTTTTCGCCGGAGCGGTTTTCGAGCCAGCAAAGCTACGACATGGCGATGGACCGCATCGGCCGGGTGGCGTGCAGCGTCGCTCAGATTCAGCACGACTCGCTGCTCGACGTGCAAAACTTCATCGAGCGCAACCGCATTCGCATCATGGAAATGGAGTGGGTCGACGGCTATGACCTCGAACGCTTGCTCACGCCTGGAATGCTCGCCCGCGTGCAACAGCGGGTTAGCTACAAGCGGTGGGAATACATCAACAACGTGGTAGTCACGGCCGGCCCGGTGCGCCCGCGGTTGAAGCCCGGCATCGCGGTCTCGATCGTCCGCCAATGCCTCTCGGCGCTGGCGGCGCTGCACCGGGAAGAAATCGTACACGGCGATCTCAAGCCGGCGAACATCATGGTGAAACGCACCGGCAACGCCAAGATCGTCGATATCGGCTCGGCCCTGCAACTGAACAATATGCCCGACCAGCGAACCTGCACGCCGCAGTATGCAGCGCCCGAAATGCTGGAACGCAACGAATTCTCGCCGCGCTCAGACCTCGCGAGCCTGGGCTACGTGTTGATCGAAATACTCGCCGGCCGCACGCTGTTCGCGGGACTGAATAATCTCGGCGAATTGCTCGAAGCCAAGTGGACGCTGCCGCAGCGGTTGGAAAAGATTCTTCCCGACGAGGTCGCCGACAGCGACTTGTTGATGTCGATTTGCCGCCGGCTGACGGCGCCGGACCCCCTTTTGCGTTATGCGAACGCCGAAGACGCCAACACGGGCCCCGACGGACTCGCCGAGTTCCAGCGTACGTTGGTCATCGGCGATTTGGCGAGCGAGTACGACAACGAGCTTCGCGTGTGGCTGGAAGAACTGGATTGAGATCAAAATCCCCTTCCCTCGAAGGGAGGAGCTAGGGGAGGGATTAGTTGTTGGCTCAACTTTGCGATTGCCCATCGACCAAGCACGAATGACCCGCACTACGATCGCTTGCCGGGTCGGTGCAGATGGCGTTCTCTCGCTGCGCGTCCCGTTTAGCCCGTCGGATGCAAATCAGGAAGTTCTCATCACGATTGAGTCGCCCAGTCCTCGTCGCACGATGACACAGGACGAATGGCGCGCCTGAGTCGAATCGATGGCGGGAAGCTTGCAAGGGGACTTCGAGCGTCCTGACCAGGGCGAGTTTGAGCAGAGAGACGCGCTGGACTAACCTGAGCGCACTACTCTCTCGACTTAGCGATCATGCGTTGATCGGGCTAGAATGATGTCCTCCCGCGGAACATTGCCAGTTTGAACCTCGCGCGTTGAGAGCAATCAAATATGCGAAGGAGTGGGGCATGAAGGGGCAACTTGCGGGAATGCGAGGCGTCTATTTGGTCGCGGCGGAAATGTCTCGCCTTGGCTTCATCGCATCACCTACGTCTCGCAGCGCACTTGCCGCAGATATTCTCGTCACCGATCAGGCGTGCCATCGAGCGTTCTCAGTTCAAGTAAAGACGAACTCGACGGCAGCGACATTCTGGCTAGTCGGCAAACATACTCCAGTTTCACCTACCCACGTCTATGTGTTGGTCAACTTGAAGTCGAAGGAAGATGCTGCTTTACCCGAATACTTTGTCGTTCCGAGCGCCGTCGTGAAAGAGCGAACCATTTACAGCAAGCATCCGAACTCGGAGTTCTATTCCTTGTACCGTAAGGATATTCTGGACTTCAAAGATGGGTGGGGTGTGTTCGGTGACCCGCGTGCTGAGATAGCGGTTGACGAGCCACTCGATCCGCAGAACTGCGCGGCTCTCCGGATACCATGACCTGATCATGAGATAGGCCATCCGATCTAATCAACATCGTTGGCATTTATCAATCGAGGACATAGTAGTATGACACGCACCTTTATTTTGACGATGTTGCTGATTGCAAGCCTCGCATTCGGCCAATCGGCGAAATCACAGGCAGCCGAGGCGAAAGTCGCCTCGCTCAAGGAGCCGCGAAGCCTCTTTAACGGCAAGGACCTCGCCGGCTGGCACGCCGATGTGCCGGCGCACGACGACGATCCCAACGGCAAACTGCCATTCATCGTCCGCGACGGTCTGCTCGTCAGCCTCGGCGACCCGCGCGGGCATCTCATCACCGATGACGCCTTTGAGAACTACCGCCTCGAGACCGAGTACCGCTTCGCCGGCGAACCCGGAAACTGCGGCGTGCTGGTCCACGCCTCCACGCCGCGGGCGTACGCCGAGATGTTTCCGCAGTCGATCGAAGTGCAAATGGCCCACGAAAACGCCGGCGACTTTTGGTGCATTCACGAAGATATAACCGTGCCCGACATGGAAAAGCGTCGCGGCCCCAAGGAAAACTGGGGCACCGGCGGCGACAAGCAACGGCGCATCATAAACTTGACCGACGGGTCCGAAAAACCGCTGGGCGAGTGGAACACGATGGTCATCGAGTGCCTCGGCGCCGTGGTGAAGGTCTGGGTCAACGACGACCTGGTGAATCACGGCAGCGGCGCTACCGCCAAGAAAGGCCAGATCGCCCTACAGGCCGAGGGTTCCGAAGTCGAATTCAAGAAAGTCGATCTGAAGCCGATCGCCAAACTCAGCGACGATTGACCTGGGAGGGCGAGGCTCCCGCCGAGCCGTGGATCGGGTACCCGGCGCGGCGGGACCTCGCCCTCCCGTTTGAGACAGAGCCCGTGCCTTACCGCGACGAACACCACGAGGATTGGGAAGACGAATTCGATGTTGAAGAGTACGAAGATAATTCTGACGGCGACGACAGCGACGAAGAGCCAACCGTCCCCTGCCCGAACTGCCGGGCCTTAATCCACGAAGACGCCCCGCGCTGCCCGCACTGCGGCGAGTACGTCACCGACGAAGGCCCGCCCGACATCCACCAGCCTTGGTGGATCATCCTCGGCGCCCTGGCGGTCGTGTATCTCGTTTACCGCTGGACATTTGGCTGATCGACGCACGTTCGTGGCCAAGACGTTGGCGGCGTGCTAGGTTGTCTGAGGGAGGACGAGGCTCCCGCCGAGCCGTGGTGCGCGTACTCGGCTGGGCAGGAGCCTCGCCCTCCCAGGCACGTTCCCGGCCCCTTTTGCAAAGTGAGTAAAGCGATTCGTCCCGATGAATTCTCTCCTGGTGATCCACCCCTACAAGACCGACGGCATTTGGGTCTTCGACGACCCCCGCGTCGAGCTCGTGCAGGAGCCCTTCATCGCTGGCGCCGATCTGATTCTCGACCGGATGGTCGCCGACATTCCCGACGCCCAGCGGGGCGTCACGCTCCTGTTTTCATCATCGCCGTTCCCCGGCAGTCAGCACGAATTCCGCTGGCGTCGCGAGGAGTCTGGCGGCAATTGGTACTACAGCCCCGACTACGACGCCGAGGGTTGGCTATGCCCGGCGCTTTTTAAGTACTTCGACTGGGCGCCGGAGCGGCTGTACGTGCAGGTGAAACCGAAATCCTGCTGAGTCTCCGATCGGAGCCTCTGCATGAGGAACGGGTGTAAACCTTGAATCAGCCACCCTTTTGAGCAATGAGCGTCCCGCTTTTCTGCTCGCGGCGGGGCATGTTCCGGGAGCTCGCGATTGACTCCCTCGCCCGGTCATGCCACCCTATTACCTTCCGGTGGATGGACTTCCGTCCAGTTCGCGCCTCTCGGCGCCAAGTGGGAAGCTTTGGAGGGGACACGCGATGCAGGCGCTTTTAGCAGCGATCACTCTGTTACTGTCTGGACAACTCGCCACCGAACCAGCGGCTCCTGCTGCCGCGGAGACCACGGCGGCCGACTCGGGCAGCCAGTCGTCGATCGTCGCCGACACATTTGCACCACAGCAGGCGAACCCCTACTTCGAAACTGATGAAGGCGTCGCAAGTGCAGCAGGTCGTCCGGATGTCGCAGCTGATTCGCCGGACGTCGCCGTCGGCACGAATGCTATCCCGCTGAACGCGTACCAAGAGCCAGCATCGAGCGAGCCCGAGCAGGCCGCGGGTCAGCGTTCGGTGCTCGCGGCCGGGGCAAAACCTTCGGACCTCATGCAGCAGCTCATGAAGCCGCTGGCCGCCGGCCAGCTTTCCGGCGTGCCGATGACTTTGGGTGAAGCGGTTCGCGATGCGCGCACGCGGCAGGATCAAACCCAGCGAGCCAGGGCCTATTGGAACCTTTCTGCCGCGACGGCCGATTATTACCTCGCGCTGCTGGAGAATTCGGACCTGGGCATCCTGCGACAAAGCGTAACAACCGCGAACAAGCTTTGGGACGTTCGCCGGCGCGAAGCAGTCACGCGTATTGAGACGTCGCTGCGCGCGACGCATGCCGCCCAATTACAGTTGCATCAGGTTCTCGGGCGCGCCGCGGGCGGCTTGTTACCGCTGCCCGCCGACGTGCCCCACTGCGGTCGCTACAACGCCGAGTACGAAGAAATCTTCGCGACGCGGCCCGATCCGATTGCGAGGCAATTGAGCGAGCTGTTGCCGCTGCGGCACCAGGAACTGCGGTCGCAAGCGCAAGCGGTCGCCGATGCCCTCGCGTGGCGGGACGAAACGAGCCAGCGCCGCGACCCTGCCGGCGACGGGCTGGAACTGCTCAACGCGCAAGATCTGCTGTCGCTCAAGCGCCGCGCGTTCATCGCCACGGCCCGCGATTACAATCAGGAAATTGCCGCCTACACGGAGCTGGCAGCGCCGGCTGAGGTGACGCCGGAGCGACTCGTGGCGATGATGATCCGCACGTCGACGACTACGGACCAGTTGCCGTGGCAATCTGCCGGCGTTCAACAAGCGACCGCTTTAGCCCCGCCGGGAACGGCGGCCGACGACGCGCCGGCCGAAACCTCGTCGAAGTCGAATGCGCGTTCGCCCGAGATGCGTCGGGTTCGCCGCCCGCTGCAGCGTCTGCTCGATGGCGACCGCGAGCACTCGATCGTCTCCCGCATTCGGAAGCTGCGTAATAGAATCATCGAATAGGGCCTCCATCCGGTCCCCTCCCCCTCGGGGGGAGGGTTAGGGAGGGGGCAGCCGCGGGTGCATGAAAGGCCGCATTGCGCTTGGCTGCGCATTTGCTCGCTTCACACTCCCTCCCCAGCCCTCCCCGCAAGGGGGAGGGAGCATAGTTGGTTGCCGACATGTCCGTAGCTGAGGTAACCACTACTCCAAATGAATACGACGAGGGCGCCCACCCAATCGCAGCGCCGTTTTACATCGGCCCGCTGAAGATCGACCCGCCGATCCTTCAAGCTCCGATGGCCGGATTCACCAATTACGCCTTCCGGCAGATCGTGCGAGAATTCGGCGGCGCCGGGCTGTTGGCGACCGAGATGGTGAATGCTCGCGGGTTCGTCTGGCTCGATGAACACGAGGCCGAGCATCCCGACCGGTTGTGGGGCGTCGCCGGCGAGCCGCGACCGCTGGCCGTGCAGATCTGGGACAATGAGCCGGGGACGCTCGCTAAAGTGGGCGCCCGTTTGGCGACCGAGTACCGGGTGAGCGTCGTCGACATTAATTTTGGCTGCCCCGTGCGGCAAGTGACGCAACGGGCGCATAGCGGGTCGTATTTGCTGAAGTTTCCTGAGCGGATGGGGGAGATCATCGAGCAGGTCGTCGCGGCGTGTGCTCCCACGCCGGTCACGGCCAAGATTCGCTTAGGCTGCACCCGCGACCAAATCAACGCGATCGACGTGGCGCAAGTCGTTGAAGGCGCGGGCGCCGCGGCGCTCACCGTGCATGGGCGGACCGCGGCGGATATGTTCAGCGGCAACGCCGATTGGGACCGCATCTCGGCGATTAAGCCGCACTTGAAGCGCATCCCGCTTATTGGCAACGGCGATCTCGATTCGGCGGAGCGGGTGGTCGACGCCTTCCGCCAGTACGACGTCGACGGCGTGATGATCGCCCGTGCCGCGCTGAACAAGCCGTGGCTGTACGCTCAGGCCGCGGCTGCCGTTCGCGGATTGCCGATTCCGCCGGACCCGACGCTCGAGCAGCAGCGCGAGCTGATGCTGCATCATTTCGCGTTAGTGCGTGAACGATTCGGCGACGAAAAAGCGAGCGTGCTGATGCGCAAGTACGCCTGCTGCTACGCCCAAGGCCGCCCGGGGGCGCGCGACTTCCGCAAGTACGTGGCGACGATCCAGTCGCCGGCGGAGTTTTTTGAAGTTGTGGAACGCTATTTTCCACGCGAGCCGTAGGCAGGTTTTTCCGAAACTTGCGTTTTCCCGCGGCGACGCCGACAGGAGCCGCCGGTTTCGGAGAAACCGGCCTACGGGAATGCCTAATCCGCGTCTTCCGTGTCGCGGGTGTCGATTTTGAGCGGGCCCTTCAGATCGTCGTCTTCGACCGGCGGCAGGCTCAAGACGCGATAGATGCAAAAAGCAGCCAGCGTCAACACCGCGCCGACGGATACCAGCATCACAATCAATGCCGACGGAGTCATGGAGAATCCTCGATCGAAACGGTTTAGTTGATGCTTGGGCGATCTTCGTACTTCATCTGCCCCGATTTCTCCCATCGCCTGCCGGCGATGTTCACCATGAGCAGGAGAAAAGCCAAAACTGTCACGATAAAGACGATTGAGGTCAGGGCGACTGGGCTCTGCCAAATGTCGTGCGCCCTTTTCGGCACGTCGGTGTAGACGAAGGCGCCGAGGATGACTAACAAGTAGACCGGCACGACGTACTTCAACATGTACTGAACGAAGCGAGGAATCCGCATCTGGGCGCCCTGATGGGCCTCTTCCTCACCGCGCTCGATGCCCAGTGCCCAACCGTAGAGGAGAGACTGCACTAGGGCGAGGATGAGGATCACCACGTTGCCGATCCAGAAGTCCATGGTGTCTAATGCAACCAGGTCCTTCGAAAAATAGAGGGTGAACAGAACGCCAAACGCTGTAATCACGCCAAGAATTGCCGCCGACGCGTGGCGTTTCAGCCCAAATCCTTCTTCCAAAAACGCGATGACCGGCTGGAGCATCGACACGCTGCTGGTGATCGCCGCGATGAACAACACGAAGAACCAGAAAAAGCCGAAGACCTGGCCGCCCCACATTCTGGTAAAAACGTTGGGCAGCGCTTTGAAGCCCAAGGAGAAGGAAGAATCGGTGAACTCGCCTGTGGCTAGTCCCAGAAAGATAAACGCCACGGGCAGCGTTATGAGGCCGCCCAGGCAGACCTCAAAAAATTCGTTAACGCTGCTCGAAGTCAAGCCGCTCAACACGATGTCATCCGAGCGCCGTAGGTAGCTCGCATAATTGATGATGATGCCGAACCCAACCGACAGGGTAAAGAATATCTGGCCGGAAGCGGCCAACCAGGTTTGCGGGAGCAACAGCGCGTCGAAGTTGGGCTGCCACATGTAATTCAAACCGCCGAGGACCGACTGCTCGGGCTTCGACGGATCGGGAGTTCCCAGGGTCATCACCCGAATGAGCACGACAAGGGCGAGCACCGCCATCAAGGGCATCGCAACGCGGCAGAACCGCTCGATGCCCTTGGTGACTCCACGGTAGATCAGCACGAAGTTGAAGGTAAACACGCCGGCGAGCACCCATTGCCATCGGCCGCCGTAGCTGCCAGCGCCCATGACAAAGCCGTCCTGGTTGCTGCCGACAAAGTTGCCGAAGAACGTCTTGTAGGCGCTGGCCGCGGCTTGGGCGTCGGACGAGGACGTTTCCTTGGCTTGCTCCACCAACCGATCAATTTCACCGCCGCTGCCGATCATTAAATCGCCCGTCAGGTAGTTGAACGCATATCCCAGGCACCACGCCTCGATCAGCACGTAGTACATGTAAATCACCAGTGGCACCAGCAGGGCGATCGCTCCGAGGTACTTGGCGATCCGATGGCGCCAGATAGTGCTGTAGATGCCAGGCGCCGAATTGAACCCGCGATTGCCGCCGTAGCGGCCCATGGTCCACTCGGCCCAGCAGAGGGGAATCCCCATGACTAGCAGGGAAATGAAGTACGGGATCATAAAGGCCCCGCCGCCGTTCTGAGCGGCTTGACCCGGGAACCGCAGAAAGTTCCCCAGCCCCACCGCTGAACCCGCCACGGCCAGAATGACGCCAATGCGGGTGGCCCACTGTTCACCGCCGCCGGAGGGTTTGTTCGACACGCCTGAATCTCTGATTGTTAAGACTGGTCGGATAGCTTGGCTCGCTTTTATAGGATAAGCCATTTAGGGTCAACCACTTACAGCCAGTATTTTTGTCGAACAACAACATTTTTCAAATAGCTGGTTGTCTTTAATCACTTAACCGGTAGGATTGAGTTGGCGATTCAAGCTTTTGCGCAGGTTTCAGCCAGCGATGAACGACATAACCGAACTCTCTGACCGGACGATCGTCGATTATCTGCGACGGCACTCCGTGGCGACGATTGGGGACTTGGTGGAGTTCACGGGCGTGACCGCCACGGCGGTGCGGCAGCGATTAACTCGGTTGATGGAGAAGGGCCTACTTGCCCGGGACTCGACCGCGGCGGGGCGTGGTCGGCCGATGCATCGCTATTCGCTGACGCCTGCCGGCCTTCGATCCGGCGGAACAAACTATGACAACCTGGCCCAGGTCCTATGGGAAGAAATCCGCGAGGTGCGGGATCCCGAGGTGCGACAAGGCCTGTTGAAGCGGGTCGCCGAGCGCTTGGCGGATGTCTACCGCGATCAGATTCACGGCGAGACACTGCGCGAGCGGATGGCGGAGTTGGCGTAGTTGATGTCGGGGCAGGATCTGCCCTTTGAGATCGACGAATCGGAAGAACTGCCGGTGCTCACCGCGCTGGCGTGCCCGTACCCCGATCTTGCGGAGCAAGATCGCGGCGTATGTGCGATGGAGAAGATGCTGCTGTCCAACGTGTTGGGCGAGGGGCTCAAGCTGAGCTCCTGCCGGTTGGACGGCGCGAATTGCTGCACGTTCGAGGCGAGCGGGGCCGCTGTTAGTTGATCGTCATTCTGAGTGGAGCGAAGAATCTGGCATTCGGTACACGCGCCGGACCCTTCGGAGTACCTCAGGGTGACAAGGTTCGAGTTCGTGCGACGGGGTTTAGAGGGGTTTGCCGAGCCTAGTAGGCTCTATGCCAGCATGTTACGCTGGCACGTTTGCGACGCCAGCGTGGGCCGCGGCAAAGTGCGATAAGAACAGTCACTAGGAAATCGGACGCGTCTGCTATGTCACAGCCATGGATTGAAGGTCGTTTCGAGGAAAACGTCATCACGACGACGCTCGAGCAGGCTATTAACTGGGCCCGCCAATCGAGCGTTTGGCCGCTGACGTTCGGCTTGGCTTGTTGCGCCATCGAGATGATGGCCGCCGGGGCGAGTCGGTACGACTTGGACCGTTTCGGCGCCGGCGCCTTTCGCGCGACGCCGCGGCAGGCGGACTTGATGATCGTCGCCGGGACGGTGACCTACAAAATGGCGAGCCGCGTGCGGCGACTTTACAACATGATGCCCGATCCAAAATTCGTGATCGCCATGGGGGCGTGTACGGTGGGCGGCGGCCCGTACTTCAAATATGGCTACCACGTCGTGAAGGGCGTGGACTTGGTGGTGCCGGTCGACGTGTACGTGCCGGGCTGCCCGCCGCGGCCCGAGGCGCTGCTGGAAGGCCTGATGCGAATTCAAGACAAGATCAAAGGCCACCGAATCGCCAAAATGCAGGGCGGCAAGGTGGGCATGAAGGTCGAAGACGAACTGCCCGTGCCGCATCACAGCGGTTGGGTGGCGCCGCCGGCGAATCAGGAGCCGTTGTTCGATCATCAGAAGATTACGGGGTAAACAGATGAACCTCGATGATATCCGACATTTTAGGGGCGCCGAGCCCTTCGAGCCGATTGAGATTCGCTTGGCAAATGGCGATCACCATCAAGTGCGAGATCCCATCAATATGGCAGTGGGGAAGGAAGAATGTCGTGGTCATTCTTTATCCCGATTCCAATCGGATGGCCCACTGCACGCCGCATCAAGTTGTAAACATCGAAAAGCTAAATTCAGTTGAGGAGAACGGCGGAGCCACCAAATGA
>JBGSYU010000088.1:0-1653 GCA_041750715.1 Lacipirellula sp. | reverse complement strand
TCGGTCGTGCGGCAGTAAGTGAGCAGCGCATCGGCGGAGGTCTGCGCCTGCCGATAGCGCTCATACAACGCCGGATCTTCTGCTCGCAGCTTCGCAACAAGTTGCCGCCGCTTCGCCGCGTTCGTCGCCGTCGCGATCTCCGGCGCCGGCAGCGAAAAGAACTCCCGCTCCTGCAACTTAATCCGCTCCCACGGCGGATTCCCGATGACGCAATCGAAGCCCCCGTGGGCCAGTTTCTCCGAAACTGGCTCCACCGTGGGCGAGTCTCTCCGAGACTCGCTGCCGTCTCGGAGAGACAGCTCCACATGGCGATCGAACACTTCCGGAAAGCGTTCGCGCCAATCGAACCCCGCCGGATGCACCGCCCCGTCGTGGACCAGCGAATTGCCGTGGACGATGTTCTTCGACAGCGTGGCGAGCGTTTGCCCGCGAGTCGCCGAGCGAATCCAGAGCGCCAGTTGCGTAATCTCCACCGCCTCCGGCGAGAGATCGACGCCGTACAGGTTGTCGTTGAGGATAAAGTGCGGCACTTGCTGGGCCAGTTGTTCGGCGGTTAGGCTACTTCCGGTCCCCTCACCGTCAGAAGCGAGCCGTCGACGTAAGCCGCCGGAGCGAACCCTCACCTCCCCTTCCCTCCATTTCTCCAAATGCCCGATCACCTCGAAATACCGCTGCTCCAGCACGTTGTACGCTTGAAACAAAAACGCCCCGGAGCCGCACGCCGGGTCGACGATTTTCAGATCGCGGAGGATCGCCAGACATTCTTGCCAATAGTCGAGCGTCTCGGGGACGACGCCGCGCTGGGCTTCGGCCGGCTTAACGCCGTGCCGCACCGCGGCGGCGGCGAATCGCTCGTCGATCAGCTCGTCGACCGTGTACTGCACGATTTTTAGGGTGAGCTCCTGCGGCGTGTAGTAGATGCCGAGCTGCTTCCGCTTGACCGACTGCGGCATGGCCGCGTAGCGGTCCTGCTTCTCGCGGTCGCCGGTGAGCAGGCCCGTTTCCTTGAGCCGTTCGATCTCGGTGATGGAGCGCTCGAACAGGTGGCCGAGGACTTCGAGATTGACTTCGTCGCGGAAGTCGTAGGCGCTGACGTTCTTGAAGAACTCAGTCCAATCGTCGGAGAGTTCGAGTTCGTCGGCGGCGTGCCTGGCGAACAGTCCGCCGTTGTAGCCGTCGATGTCGGCCTTGGCGTTGCCGACGTCGATGAAGTGGAACAGCGTCTTGAAGCTTTGCCAGCGAGGATTCGTCGCGGCGCTGAAGCCGTTGACGGCGTACGCCCTGGGAATGGTGTTCGCCGGCAGCAGGTCGCGGTCCTCGCAGAACGCGATGAACATGATGCGGTCGAGCAGGCGCTGGGCCCTTTCGACGGCGGCTTCGACCGAGTGGCCCTGCGTGTGATGCAACTCGGCGATTAGGTCTAGCCGCTGCTTGGAATAGGATTCGTAAAGCGTATCGCTCACGATCTGCTGCCGCTGATTCGTCTCGCGCAGCAGTCGGATGGCCCGCGGTTGCTCGTTGACGATGCCCTCGACCAGCCCGTTGCGATGAAACAGCGCGTAGAACCGACGGAACGCGGCTAGCTCGCGCAGCTCTTGCAAGGTGAAATGCTCGTAGGCCCGCTTCGTGGAGTCGCGCTCGTACAGCCGGAAG
>JBGSYU010000087.1:0-1858 GCA_041750715.1 Lacipirellula sp. | reverse complement strand
GCGGTGAATGTGTTCCTGAGCCTTGTACACACCGCCCGTCAAGCCACGAAAGTGGGGGGGGCTTAAAGCCGCTGCGCAAACCCGCAAGGGATGCAGGCGTCTAGAGTCAACTCCGTGATTGGGACTAAGTCGTAACAAGGTAGCCGTAGGGGAACCTGCGGCTGGATCACCTCCTTTCTAAGGATTTCTTAGAACCACATTCTCGCGAGAGAGTGCGGAATACTTGGGACGATCTTGTGATGGCATAGAGGTTACGTTTGCTCATGTGCGGCAAAAGTTTCTCAACTTAGCCGTGCCTTACGCCGACGAGCTCACTGAATTGAATAGAGAAACCCGGCCCGGGGTTAGCCGCCCCGGAGCCGGGTTTTTTTATGCGCTGGGCCTGTTCGTCGCCCCGAATTACTCCGCGACATTTTCGGCAACCGCAAACAGCGCCGCGACGTCAATCGCGAAGCCTTCTAGCAAGACGGACGTCGCCTGTTGCCCCCGAGTGAACTGGCCATGGACAGCGTAGTGGTCCCCGCCAAGGCGGTGCACGATTACGTGCTGCCGTTGGGCGTCGACGACCCAGTATTCGGCGATCCCCGCCTCGGCGTAGTCGGCCAGCTTCTCGTCGTCGTCGCGCTTGCGATCTTTCGGATCGGGACTGACGACTTCCATCACCAAGTCCGCTCCGCGCCAGATACGATTGGCGCGTAGGTGAAAATTCTCCTTGCGAAGGAACAAAACATCCGGCTCCCGAAAATGCCCGCGTGGGATTCGAACGCGCAGCGGCGGAAACGGCACGATTCCCAGGTCGCCTTTGGTGACAAAGCTCAGCAAGGCGTGATACAGGAATCCAACCAGCGCCTGGTGCAATTCTGTTGGCATGGGCAGAAACTCCAAGCGTCCGTCGACCAACTCGATCAGGCGATTTGTTCCATCCGTCAATTCGAGATAGGCCTCTTCAGACCAGTAGCCTTGCTCCGGAAACAGCGTGGCCACTTCCCAGGCGTAGTCGGCGTCGGAGAATTGGGGGGATGGCACGGTTGACATAAGTCGAGGCCCGACCGGCAGTAACGTGAATTCAGCCGCGTATTAGTCTAGCAGCGCTCAGGCGCCAAGTAAATTCTACGGCGGAACAACAGGCGGGCGCCGAACGACGGAGTGACCGGCAACTATTGGGACTACCCCGCCTCGACCGACGCGCTCCCGTATTGCGACCAGCCGCCGGGAAACGCCATTGAGCGAGCTTACCCGGCCCGATTAGCCGCCCCGGGGCCGGTGTTTTTTAGGCGCGTGCTGGACTCGTCGATGGCAGATGCTTTAATGGCGGTCGGAGGCCGGAAATGGCGTATCTGCAACGCGACGAGAAGCGGATCAGAGTCGTCGACGACGAAACGGCGGAGTGGCTCCGCCACACGACGCCAGCCCAGCGCATCCAAATGGTTGGAGCCTTGAATGTAATGGCCAGAGAGATCGTGGCGGCTGAAATTCGTCGCCGATGGCCGGACTGGACTGAGGCCATGATCGCCAAGGAAGGCTTGAGGCGATTACTCGCCGACGAGGCTTGCCTATGTTGTACGCCAAGGACCTGCGCGAATCTGGCCGTTACGACGTCGCAAGAGGCATTTTGGAAGAACAGCGACGGGCGACCTGATTGTTAAGTTATGCAGGCCGTACTCTTCGATAACTTCTGCGGCCCATTGCGAGTCGACAGCGTCGCCGATCCAACGCCTCCGGATGACGGCGTGGTCATCGCCGTGCGGGCGGCGGGGATATGCCGCAGCGATTGGCACGGGTGGCAGGGGCACGATCCGGACATTCGACAGCTGCCGCATGTGCCGGGGCATGAGTTTGCCGGCGAGGTCGTGGCGGT
>JBGSYU010000086.1:0-1920 GCA_041750715.1 Lacipirellula sp. | reverse complement strand
CGACGCGCGATGAGCGGTCGCCGCGTTCGCGCGCAACCGCCCGGATACGTCGATCAGGGCTCTGGCGTCTTCCAAACTAAGACTTCGGAACCGTGGGTTGTGAAATATCGCTTGCCATCGGGCGTGACGGCGGCCAGATGTTCGCCTGGCCGGACCCCAATGGACCGATATGGCTTATCGCTTTCGAGGTTCCAGAACCGCAGTTCGTTTTCCGGCGATCCGATCGTCTCAATCACGAAGGGCCGGTCTCGCGCGGCGGCAATCCCGCTGGCTTGCGGCCGTTCGATTCGGCGTGTCGTTTTTCCGGTCGCCGGATCGCAGAGGAGCAGCAGCGGCGTAGTGCGTCTGGACTGGCCGAAGTTGCCGTCCGGCCGTGGTTCGAGAGGAAGCCAATCGCCCAATTCCGTTGACCTGACGACGAGAAAATCGCCTTTGCCCGTTGGCGCCGCGGACTGTCCATGCCAGTTGTCGCGCTCGTTGCGCCACTCCTCGCGGCCGTTGCGAAGGTTCCAGGCGAGCAGCGTCGTGCCTGACGAATCAGAAGTCCCGATCAGCAAACGGTCGTCGCCGGAGAAAGCCAGCGAATTGATTTTTAGGTCGATGTCGGGAGCGATCGTCGCGATCGACTCGCCGCTGAGGTAATCCACGACCTGCACCTTGAATCGGATCGGTACAGCGGCAGGGCAATCGCACGTTCAAACCGCTGAAAAGCCGGCATAGATGGCGTTTAGAACCTTCTCATCCCAGCCGGCGCGTAGTCGCTTGCCGCGGACATTCTCTTTAATGGAAGTGTCCCGTTGCAAGATGTTCAGCGCCATCCGTCGAAAGGCGGCGGCAATCTCCGGCGCGGCGCCCTTGCGAATGCGACTGGCGTCCTCTGCAAAAGTTACATCGAGAACCCAGTGCTGGCGATTCTCGATGCCCCAATGGCCGCGGATGAAGCGGCTGAGCGCGCGGACTTTGGGCGGATGGCTGGAGATGAAGAACTGCGTTTCGTCTTGGGTCTGCTCGCCCGCTTCGCGGCGCCGATAGATCATGCCGATTGAACGGACGCTCGGCCAACGCGCCAAGGCGGGTTCGTCGGCCGGAGCTTGGATGGCATAGGTCACGCGGCGCTCCCGGCGGCCATGCGATTTTTCGACCGCGACATGCTGATGGAGGCCGGGGACGCGGTAGTCGACCTCGCCATACTCGATGAACCGGTCGAGCAAAGCCTGGTGCAACGACTCTTGATTGCCTTTGACGATCAGGATGTAGTCGGCGCCGGCTTGTCGGATCGCGGCCGCGGTTTCGACCTGGCAATGCATGGCGTCGAGGGTCACGGTCGCGCCGTCCAGTTCCATCAGCTTCAGCAACTCGCGGACGGCGGGAATCTCGTTGCTCTTGCCGTCGACCGACATCTGCCGCAGGCAAATCCGCAGGTCGCAAGCGAACGCGGTGATTGAATGCAAGGCGGATTTGCCGGCCGCCCGGTCGAACGATCCCCGCAGAGTCTTGCCGTCGATGGCGACACCCCGCCCCCGCAACGACTGCGCGAAGGCATCGACCCAGGCGTGCATGGCCGCGAGAAACTCGACGGTGTCGAGCCGAGCGAACACCCGGCCAAACGTATCGTGGCTGGGCACGCCGTGTTCCAGAGGGGTGAACCGGCGGAACCAGGCCAGCTTGCTGTTGGCGAACCGTTCGACATCGGCCCATCCTTGGGCTCCGCAGAGGGTTGCGGTCAACGCCAGGAAGATCATCTCAATCAAGTTGTGATTGCCGCCCCGATTTACGCGCGGATCGGTAAGATTTTCAAAATGCGCCTCGACCACCGCCGCTGG
The DNA here is from genome assembly GCA_041750715.1 of Lacipirellula sp. Lineage (GTDB taxonomy): Bacteria > Planctomycetota > Planctomycetia > Pirellulales > Lacipirellulaceae > Lacipirellula. The sequence continues at coordinate 97 of JBGSYU010000086.1, read as the reverse complement.
ACCGCTTGCCATATGTCACCTCCGTGCCAACCAACAACCCTCGCCCCACGCGAAGGCTTGACCGGCACGAATGCAACGCAATCCTTACACCATAGCC
>JBGSYU010000085.1:0-6674 GCA_041750715.1 Lacipirellula sp. | reverse complement strand
CCAGCTCCTCTTCCTCCGGCGGATCGACGCGCACCGCGTAACTACCGAACTCAATGAGCACTGGCGGAACGGCGAGCGTCGACTCGCCCGGCGCCAGGAAATGCCGCTCGACTCGCACCGGCAGCGAGGCGCTCAAATTGCGAATGCGGACCTGGCCTCCCTCGGCGGGGGCCGCCTCGACGTGCGACCGCGAGATTTCGACGTCGTCGATCGGCGCCAGAATGATTCGTGCGCCGCGGGAGTGATCGAGCCGCACGGCGGGGGCCGGTTCGCCTTCGCGCTGCCGCCCGATCTCCAGCACGGAGTCTAAACACGACGCCAGAACTCGCTGCCGCTGCCGGTAAAAAAAGATCGGGCACGCCGGCGCCGCGTCGCCGGATACGCAGGAGTCGGGTGCGGCGCCTTGCTCGGGCATAGAGTTGTCGTTTCGGCCGTTTAGTCGGCGGTGATGCTTGGGCCCGCCATGGTGCTCGGCTCTTATCGTAACCGAGAAATCGCGTAACTCAAACGACGAAGCCTGCCCCGGGGGGGCGCCGTGTGCGGCGCGGTAGTGTCTTAACAGTGTGTTGCCCGGAAGCTAAGCCAGTTTCTGGGCCAGTTCCTCGTCCAGAATCTCCCGCACCGTGAGCGGCACGATTACCTTGCCGGACTTGCGGAAGAATGACGAGATTTCTGTCAGGGCGTCCCGGCTGAAGTCGAACGAAATAAAGAACCCTTTGGTTCGATTCTCCCGCGTCATGACGGCCTCGAAAGAGTCAATATCGGGCCGGCCAACCTTAGTCTTTTGCTTGACCTGGATCGGATACCATACGTCCATAAAATCCAGTTCTCCGGCCTTCTTGCCGCCCTGAGGCACGGCTGACACTGGATAGATTCGGCCGTCGATCCCCATGTCGCCGACCTGCGCTTTGTTTGGGATTCCGCCCAAGGCGATAACCGCCCAATTCTCAAACTCAAATGGCGGCATTTCGCGGAGCTGCTTTTCGCTGCGAGGCAGGTCGCGTACTAGAAAATCTTTCCCCTCCCGTAGCTTGCAAACGTCGATCAATCGCCGCGCCATCACGCGGCAGGCCGTCGGCGACACATCAATGCCAATCCACTGACGGTTTAGATTCTCGGCGGCAACCAAGGCGGTCCCGCAGCCGCAGAACGCGTCCAACACTAGGTCGCCGGGATTGCTGCTAGCCTGAACGATGCGATTGAGTAGGGCGATAGGCTTTTGCGTCGGATACCCCAACGATTCGGATGCAGCCGCCGTCAGTGACTGAATGTCGTCCCACAAGTTAGAAACGAGTTGGCCCTTTTGCTCCTCCAAATACCGCTTGAGCGCTAGCCGCTTGGATGGGTCCAGCTTCCCGCTAGGGAGTGCGGGGAAATAGATGCGCCCTTCCGCATCCAGCTTCGCCATAGTCTCGGGACTGTATCTCCAGCCGCGTGCGGGCGGTTCAAACTCCTTGTAGACGTACCAGCCGTTCGGCTTCCCCGTTTTCTTGTTGATAGCCGCCATGCCTCCGCCAGCAGGCGCTGACATGTCGCCTAGCCTGTACTGGCCACGGCCATCGTTGTCATTGAATCTGTAAAACTTCTGGACATAGTTCGGATCATGCTCAGTAAACAGTCGATTAAAGAGCAGTTTCCCGCCGCCGCTGTATAGGAAAATGCTCTCCGTCACCGTAGCGAATTTAGTACTGGCGTCGCTGTGAGCGGATTGGCGTTTCCAGATAATTTCGTTGATGAAGTTATTTTCCCCGAAGATTTGGTCAAGCATTACCTTGACGTAGTGGCTCGCGTGCCAATCGCAGTGATAGTAAAAGCTGCCAGTTTTCTTGAGTACGCGAGCGAGTTCAACGCATCGGGGCCGCATGTAGTCGATGTAGGCTTTCGTTGATTCGTGCCGATCATCAAAGGCGCGTTTCTCTTTTGTTTCGCCCCAGAATACTTCGTAGTTGCGGTTCGAGTTGAACGGCGGGTCGATGTAGATAAGGTCGATTGAATCATCCGACAACTTCCGCAACTGGTCGAGGTTGTCGCCGCAATAAATGATCTTGGTTGCCATGTTCAATTCAGAACCGCCGTGAACAGTTCGTCGAAGCTCCAAACGTGACCGGCCAGTCCGGCCATCATCGCAGCCGTCGGGCGCTTCTGGCCGCTCTTGCCCGGCTTGCGAGTCTGCCAGCAGTAATTGTAGTAAGCCGCGAACATGGCGAAAGACGCCTCTAGGTTGGCCAGCTTCTTAGAGAAACAGAGCGTCAGCCGATTGAGGCGCTTCAGGAACACCCGCTGCGTGCCGTTGAGGCGTTCGACGTGCGAGGTGCATATCGTGCGCTCTTCCCGCTCGCGTATGTTGCGGCGGACCGTGCGCTTGGTCCCGACCATTTCGGAAGGCGTGTAGATCATGTTGGCGTTGCGGTAATCCTTGATGATCGTCCCAAACTTCACATAGGGACCGAAGGCCAAGTCTACCGCTTCTGGGTAGGCGGCGAAGCCGTCCGTGCTGATTTGCACCACGGGCTGATAGCCGCCGGCAGCGTAGGCGTGGGCATCGCTGGCGTGGGGATTGGGCATCGTCAGGCGAGCGGCCACGTCCATCATAAAGCGGCGGGCGCTGTCGGCGGAGCGCTTCCCCACCATGAAGCTCGGCATGAGCTTGGTAGTTTGGTCGATGCAAGTCCAGAGGTACATATCGCCTTGCTCGCTCGATTCGGCCCGCTCGTTGATCGTCAGCGGCGATTGCTTCTTGGCAACGAACGTCCATTGTTCGTCGAATTGCAGGTGATCGAGCTTGAGGCCCCGCATCCGCACGTCTAGGAACCGCTGGCAGGCGTTGCCGAATAGGACGATCAGCTTCATCAAGGTATTGCGATTGACGCCCGTGGTTCGCTCCGTGGCGCGGATGCTCATGCCTTCGGTCAGCAGCCGTAGGGCGAGCTTGGCCGTGGTCACGTCTACCCGCATATCTCCTAGCGGGCCGGGAGTGGTTTCGCTCCAAGTCTTACCGCAGAGAATGCAGCGGACGCGGGGATTGCCCTTGCGGTCCCGACCGTGCTTTTTGGTTTGATTGTGCTGGCAGGCGGAAACGACCATTGAAAGCTTCCCATCGTTGGGAGCTTTCGCCTAGAATACAGTTGCAAGTCTGACTGGGCGAAAGCTCGGTTAGTTGGCCGCGGCAGTGTTATCAGCACTTCCGCGGCTCTTTTTGTCTCTATTTATTGTACGGCACTATATTCGGCAATGCAAGGGTTGCACGCGGAATATTTTTCCGTACAATTTAGGCATGGACAAGAACCCTCGGGGGAGACCCCCAAAGGCGCCGGAAGATCGGCAGACAGCACGCCTAGAAATCCGTATGACGCCCGCAGACCTTGAGCTAATCGAGGTTGCGGCAGGCGGGAAGATTTCTACATGGGCTAGGAACGTGCTGGTACGGGCCGCCAAGCGGTCCACGAAGTGAGTAAGCGGAAAGCGGGGGAATCGAACCCAATCCGTTTGGCGGCTCCCTACGCGGGCTTATAAAGCCCATGCGCCGGCCAAGGCGCGGGCCGCATTCCGTACCAATGACGACACGGCTGAACCTTCGAGGTTCGCTAAAAACCAATGTCACAGCAACCCCCTGAATTGCCCAAGGAGGGTGACGAACCAATAAATGGCGAAGGCGCCGATCAGCAGAAACGCAAAACCCTTCGTGCCTTCGCGGGTGTCGTTTGGATGCGCCTTGTAGATTTCGCTGGAGAGCTGAAAGCACGCTGCCCCAGCAAGGAACAGTGCCAGCAGTATTACGATTCGACCAAGCGATTCCTGCGAGTCGCTGCCGACCGTGCGACCCCCCTGGCGCGTCGCATCGACATTGCACAGGAACGCGCCCTGGATGGCATCGCCACCGCAATTGAACGAATTATCGTTCCGCCATTTAAGCTCTTTTGGAGGTTCTTTACCTATCCAGAAGCGGTGATGGCTCTCTTTACCGTCATTCTTGCTGTAGTCACTTACTACCAGTGGGACGTTACAGAGCGAACCCTTCAAGAGTTCACCACTCAAGGAAAATATGCGGAGCGACAATTGAAAGTCGCGGAGGGCCAACTCGAAGAAACCAGAAAGGCCACCGAACAGACCGAAAAAGTCATTGAGCAAACGCGACTTGAACAGCGTGCGTGGCTGTCGGTTAACGCTCCGACCATAGAGGCGTTGGTTGTCAATCAGCCGATCAAATACGTCCTTCCTGTAGTCAATAGCGGGAACACTCCAGCCAAGATCATTTCCGGGGTGGTTAAGTTGTATATCCTGCCGGTCGAAACCGACACCAAAACCATCGCAGCGGACTTTGAGAAGGGCTCCCCCTTTGTGGACATGGGAACGCTGGTGTCGCCAGAAGGTCGCACACACCTTGAGGTCGGCAAAGACGCGGGAATACTGGAGCCGACTTGGGAAGCCGATATTAAGAATGGGTCCAAGCAGGTTTTTATAATTGGCCGGTTCATCTACATGGATGCATTCCAAGTTCCGCACACAACCAAGTTTCTTTTCGAGCACGACTTCGGCACGAACAGGTTGTTGATGGAAGGGACTTATGGCCACCTGGACTAGCGCCGATAGGCAAGCTAGGCGGAGCGCCCTACTCATGGCCGCCCCCAATCTGGGGAGCGGACCCCGGCAGCAGATAATCCGGCAGTACCCACAGACCACCCCCGGGCCGGCAACACACTGTTAAGACACTACCTGCGGCGCGTTAAGGTGGCCGGGGTTACGCTTCCAGGATAGGATGGCTGGATGCGCCCCCTTGCTACAACCACGGTCGTCGCGCTTGTTTTCACGCTCTTGGCATTGGCGGCGCGGGCGCAGTCTTACGATCCGCCGCCGACCTATTACTCGACCGCCACGGGGACGGGCGCCACGCTCAAGCAGCAGCTCAACAACATCATCGACGGGCACGTCATGGTCTCGTACGACAACGCGCGATTTGCGTTGCAGGTGACGGACGAGGACCCCGGCGATCCGAATCGGCTGATCCTGGTCTACAATCGCGTGTCGCTTAACACGTCGAATATAAATCCCGGCGGTCCGATTCCCGGTTGGAACGGCACGTCGTGGAATCGCGAGCACACGTGGCCCGACAGCCGCTTAGGAAGCAACGGCGCTCCGCGGAGCGATTTATTTAATTTGCGTCCGTCGGATAACGGCGTCAATGGCGATCGTGCAAGCACCGACTTCGGCGGCGCATTCGGCCAAACCTTTGGCGAGAAGACGGACGGCGGCACGGTCTGGTTTCCCGGCGACGCCGACGCGGGGATGATCGCCCGGCAGCAGTTCTACATGGACGTGCGTTACGATGGCGCGGATGCGGGTACGATCGACTTGCAACTGGTCAATGGAAATCCCGCGGACAGTTCGACGACCTTGGGGAATCTGTCGCGGATGATCGAGTGGCACTATGCCGCGCCGCCGGACAGCTTCGAGCGAAGGCGAAATCAGATCATTTACGACGACTACCAAGGCAATCGCAATCCGTTCATCGACCGGCCCGAGTATGCGTGGTCGATTTTCGTCAATCAGGCGAACGACAGCGGACTCACCCTTCAGGGCGGCGTGGCGGGGGTCAATGACGGCACCACCTTGAACCTGGACTTGGGAAGGGTCATCGTGGGCGGCGGCGTGCCGGCGGCGCAGACGGTGACGCTTAATAAAACCGGCGCGAACGGCACGTATTACCAGGTAACTGCAGCCGGACTAGCGACTAGTTCGGTGACAGGCAGGTACAACGCCTTTACTACCGGCGCTACGGGCAGCAAAGCGATCAACGTGGGCCTGGCGACGACTACCGCGACCGCCGGATTGCGAAGCGGCGCCGTGACGATCGACAATCTCGACGTAACGACCGGCGGCGGTTCCGACCGCGGCGCGAACGACGACCCCGACGTGGTGAACGTCAGCCTCAGCGTGTTGAGCCACGCGAATCCTTCGTTCAGCGGGGTGAGCGACGTTAACTCGCTGGCGTATGACTTCGGCACGGTGACGATGGGCGCGTCGGCCCCGATGTTCAGTTTCGACATTTTCAATCTGCCGACGACGGCCGGGTTCACGGCGGGACTCGATCTCGATTCGTTCATGGCTGCGGGGGACGCCAGCACGTTCGTAACGACTCTATCGCCGTTCACCGGAAGCGCCACCTTGCCGGCGGGCGGCGGCAACGATTTCACCGCCACGTTCGACACTGCGGCAGTCGGCGCTTTTGCCGCGACATACACGCTTGCCTTCTCCGACGAGAATCTGTCGGGCGCGACGTCACTCGGCACGATGACGCTTACGCTTAGCGGAACTGTCGAAGCGCCGATGTTCGTCGAGAACGCGGACTTCGACGCCGATGGGGACGTCGACGGCGGCGATTTTCTCACCTGGCAGCGGGGATTAGGAACCGCTAGCGCGACGCCCAGCGATGGGAATGCCAACCACGACCAGACGGTCGACGCCGATGACTTGGCGATCTGGTCGGGCCAGTTTGGGCAACCCCCCGGGCCGCCGCTGCAAGCCGTGCCTGAACCGGCGGGGCGCTGGCTCGCCTTAATGGCGCTCGTTCTCGTGATGGCAGCCGCGCGTCCGAGCTTTTCCTCGTCGCCGCCGCGGGTTACGATCAACGGCTGAGCGCCCGTAGCTCAGTTGGATAGAGCAACGGATTTCTAATC
>JBGSYU010000084.1:0-3357 GCA_041750715.1 Lacipirellula sp. | reverse complement strand
GCGCATCTGCGGCTCCGGCAGCCGCACCAGGTCGCGGCCCAAGAGCGCAATCCGCCCCGATTCAATCGTCGCCGACGCGGCCAGCAGCCGCATGATCGACAGCGAAGTGACGCTCTTGCCCGAGCCGCTCTCGCCGACGATACCCAGCGTGCGCCCGGCGTAAATCTGAAACGTCACCCCGTCCACTGCGCGCACGACGCCCTCATCCGTATGGAAGTAGGTCTTGAGCTCCGCGACGTCGATTACTGCTTCAGTCATAGCCGCAAAGAGGCACAAAAGACGCAAAAAGGGGGAAGGAAGGGCGGTTAAACTTCGGTGTTGTCGATGTCGGACATCACATATTTCTTGATGTAGAACTTCGCGGCGCCGAAGTTCATCAGCAGGCCGTGCTCGATCCGCGACGAGCGAAGGTATCCCAGCAGTTGCGCCACATGATCATCGCAGGTCGTGTTACAAGCTTTCAACTCGACGATCAAACGGCTCTCGATAAACAAATCAGCACGGTAGTCGCCGATGATTGTCCCATCCTCGTCATAAACCACCAATTGCCGCTGCTGCTCGACATTGACGCCCAGCTTCCTTAACCGATGCGCCAGGGCATTCTCATAAACTTTCTCCAAATGCCCATGCCGATGATACTTATGAATCGCAAACGCCGTCTCCCGAATCACATCGCACAGCTTGAAGATGTCGGCCTCGCAAGTATTCATTTTTCCCTTCTTTCTTTTTTTGCGTCTTTTGTGCCTCTTCGCGGCTAATCCCCATTTCGCGGCTGTGTTAGTGCGCGTCTTGTCTCAACCGCGGATCAGTCGCCTCCTGCAGCCCCTCTCCGATGAGATTGTAGGCCAGCACCGTCAAGAAGATCGCCGCCCCGGGGAACAGAATCAGCCACCACATCTCTTCGATGTTTCTCCGCCCCGCCGAGAGCAGCGTCCCCCAACTCGGGTTCGGCGGGGAGGCGCCAAAGCCCAAGTAGCTCAGCCCGCTCTCGATCAGAATCGCATCGGCGATGCCGAACGTGATCGGCACCAGCACCGGCGCCAGCGCGTTTCGCAAGATGTGCGTGAACATGATCCGGCCGCTACCGGCCCCCATCGCCCGCGCCGCCGAGACGAACTCCATTTGCTTCAGCTTCAAAAACTCGGCCCGCGTCAGCCGCGCGATGCCGGTCCAGTGCGTCAGCCCGACGATCACCATCAGGTGCAAGTTGCTCACACGATCCAACAGCGCCACCAGCGCCAGAATCAGCACCAGCGATGGAATGCACATCACCACTTCCATCACGCGGCTCAAGAGCACGTCGACCCACCGGCCGAAGTACCCCGCCATCGCGCCCAGCGTGATGCCGATGGTCGCCGCGATGCTCATCGAGACGAACCCCACGCTCACCGCCGTTTGGGCGCCGTGAACCATCGACGCCAGCACGTCGAAGCCCTGCTGATTCGTCCCCAGAAGGTTGTGCTCGCTCGGCCGGCCCTCATGCCCCGAAGGATTCGCCGGCTGCCCGGGGCGCTCCCCCTCGCGCACGCGGCGATAGGGATCCTGATACACCAGCGGCCACACCGCCCAGCTCTGGGGGTCCTTCTCGGCGAGCGTCGGCGAGTACCGCCCGCGAAACCGATCCTTCGCGAAGATGGGGTTCTCCCAATGGCGGTTGTAGTAACCCATCGCGGGAAAATAGATTCGCCCCTTGTACTCGCAAACAATCGGCTTGGTCCCGGCGATTAGCGGAGCGAAGATCGCCACCAGCGTCAGCCCGATCACAAAGCTCAGCGCGAGCATCGCGAGTTTACGGCGGCGGAAACGCCGCCAAGCTTCTCGCCAGAAGCCGGGCGAGTTCCCAAGTGGAACGTCCCCCGCGGCGAGAGCGGCCGTCGTTGATGGCGGTAGGTCCATGCTTCTATCACATGCCGACAAATGCGATTGCAAATTGAAAATTGCAAAATGCAAAATGCAAATTTTCATTTTTCAATTTGCAATTTGCAATTTTCAATCTTCCCCCGTCACGTTAAAGTCACCCGCGGATCGACCACCGCGTACAGCACGTCCGCCAGCAACTGCCCGATCAGCGTCAGTACGCTGAACATCAGCGTCAGCCCCATGATCACGTTGTAATCCCGCTGCCCGATCGCCTCGAAATACAGCCGCCCCATTCCCGGCCAGCCGAAGATCTGCTCGAGGATAACCGCCCCGCTGAATAGCCCCGGCAGGGTGAGCCCCATGAGCGTTACCAACGGAATCAGCGTGTTGCGAAATGCATGCTTCCAAAGAATCGCCCGCGGGCCGACCCCCTTCGCCCGGGCCGTGCGAATGTAATCCTGCCGCACGACTTCCTGCATGTTCGCCCGTATGAACCGCGAGTAATACGCCAAGCTGCCGTAGGTGAAGCAGACGATCGGCAGCAGCGAGTGCTTCAGCAAGTCCAGGGCCTTTCCCCCCGCGCTGAGCGACTCATACCCGTCAGACTGCATGCCGTACAGCGGCAGCCAATCGAGCTTCACATAGAACAGCAGTTGCAGATACAGCGCCGCCACAAACGCCGGTAGCGAGTACAGCATGTAGAGCAGCGTGCTCGCCGAGCGCTCGCCGACCGTGCCGCTCCTAGCCGTCGACCATAGCCCGATCGGAATCGAAAACAGGTACGTCAGCACCAACGACGTCGCCGAGAGCATGAGCGTCGCCGGCGCCCGCTCGACGATCAGCTCGCCCACGGGCCGCATGTTGCGCGTGAACGAGACCCCCAGATCAAACCGCAGCAAATTTCTAGCCCACACGAAATACGCCGCGTACCACGGCTTATCGAGCCCGTACAGCCGATTGAGCCGCTCGACCGCCTCGGGCGAAAGCTGCTTGCTGGGGTCCAACTGCGCCATATCGCCCGTCACCGGCGTGCCCGGCATCGCGCGAATCAGCCCATACACCAAAAAGGTAATGAGCAGCAGCGTCACCACCGCAATCCCAAGCCGGCGAATCAAGTAACTCGTCATGCGAAAAGACGGCCGCAAAAAGGCACAAAAAGCGCAAAAAGGAATGAATGGGAATACGCTTAAGCAATTCTCATTTTTTGCGTCTTTTGTGCCTTTTTGCGGCCATCCCCGTCTTTGAAAATTACGGCGCCGCCGCGCCGTAAAAGCTCATGAATCCAGGACTATAGCTATACGGCCCGCGCGGGCTGAAGTTGTAGCCGCGGATTTCCTTATTGAACCCGAAGAAGGCGTTGCGGTAGAACAGCCATGTACACGGCTGGTCGTCCCACAGCAGCATGTGAATCTTGCCGTAGATCGCGGCGCGCTTGTCGCGATCCAGCTCGCGGCGCCCCTCGACGAATAGCCGGTCGACCTCGGGGTTGGAATACTG
>JBGSYU010000083.1:0-3570 GCA_041750715.1 Lacipirellula sp. | reverse complement strand
CGCCGAGCCGTTCATCCGCCGCCGGGCCAAGCGCCATCTCGAGAAGGGCCGCATCGTGATCCTCGCCGGCGGCACCGGGGCGCCGTTCGTCACCACCGACACCGCCGCGGCGCAAAAGGCGTTGGAACTCGACGTCGACATTCTCATGAAGGCCACTCGGGTCGACGGCGTTTTCAGCGACGACCCCGAGAAGAATCCGGACGCCGTGCTGTACGAGGATTTGACGTACGAAGAGGTCCGTAACCAAGACCTGCGGGTGATGGACCCCACGGCAATCGCCCACTGCATGGAACACAACTTGCCGATCCTAGTGTTCAACTACCGCGCCGACGGCAACATCGAACGCGCCGTCCGTGGCGAACGCATCGGCACCCGCGTCACTTGCGGGAAGAATTAGCTATCAAACCTATTCAATTCTTTGCGTTGCCTCTGCGCCTTCGCGCCTTTGCGTGAAACAGACCGGCGGTGATTTCTCGCAAAGGCGCGAAGGCGCAAAGAAGCGCAAAGCAGACGGAGAGATCGACGATGGGTTCAGATGAAATCTTGATGGACGCCGAAGAGCGGATGGAGAAGGCGATCAATAAGCTGAAGAACGACCTCACTGGCATCCGCACCGGTCGGGCCAATCCGGGCCTGGTCGACTCCCTGCGGGTCGATGCCTATGGCTCGCCGACGCCGATCAAGCAAATCGCCTCGGTGAGCGCCCCCGAGCCGCAGCAACTGGTCATTCGACCTTTCGACCCTTCGACCATCAAAGACATCGAGCGCGGCATCATCAACAGCGACCTGGGGCTCGCCCCCAACAGCGACGGCAAGGTGATCCGCCTGAACATCCCGCCGCTGTCGGGCGACGTCCGCAAGAAGATGATCGCCCGCACGAAGGACCTGTCCGAGGAGTCAAAAATTGCGATCCGCAACGTCCGCCGCGACGCCAACAAGCACGCCGACCAGGCCGAGAAGGACGGCGAGCTGTCCGAAGACGGCTGCAAAGTGGTCAAGGAGGAGATTCAGGACCTCACTAAAAAGTATGAGAACTCGGCCAACAGTCTAGCTGAGGCGAAGGAAGCGGAAGTGAGCGACGGGTAGCGCCCCTGCCCGTGAAAGACATTGGCCACACGATGAACGACGAGTCGGGCCGTGGTTCGCCGCAATTTCGCTTTGGGCTGCGCTCGTTGCTATTCTTGGTAACGGGCTTTTGCATCGTCGCCGGCATGTTTTGGTTCGTATCGCTGGTTCTGCTCCTATTATTTAGCGCGCTGCTGGCACAGTGCGTTTTCTTCTTGGTGATTCAGCGATTTGTCAATTGGATCGTAGGCGATCCTGCGTCTATAGCAGCGACGGACAACGACGTTGAGACGTGACTGTTGCTAGCACCGCGGCAACCTCACTTGCCGCGTTTTGCGAAGTCCGCCTATACTCCCGCCCGAACCCCCGACGTTCCTAACCGCCTGGCTAATGATTAGCCCTGCGGCGACCCAACTTAAATCGCGCGACGCGAGTCGCGCTGTGGTTTGCGGAGAAACCCCCATGAATAGCATGGATGCTGACGCTGCGTTGCGCGCCGCCCGTAGGGCCGATTGGAAGCACCGATTCGTATGGCTTGGCGTCGCCTGCGCCGTGCTGACCGTGGCCGTTCTCATTCGCATGACGGAGGGCGATCGCCCCGCCGCTGCGGCCGCCCCGGCCCCAGCGACGTCGAAGCCCTCGGACGAAGACGCGCCGCTTCCCCGCCCCGGCCGGCCGCAGCACGACGTCATGGCCCTGGTCAACGGCAAGGACGTCAGCCGCACTCAGCTCACGGAGGCCTGCGTCCAGCGATTCGGCGAGGACGTATTGGAAAGCCTAGTGAACAAACGGCTCATCGCCAATCACTGCGCGAAGCGCAACATCACCGTGACCAATGAAGAGATCGCGGCCGAAATCGACCGTATGGCCAAGCGGTTCCAACTGGGACGCGAGCAGTGGCTCCAGATGCTACAGAAAGAGCGCGGTGTGAGCCCGCAGGAGTACGCCCGCGACATCGTGTGGCCGACGCTTGCGTTGCGAAAGCTGGCCGACGCCCAGTTGCAAGTGAGCCCGGAGGAAATCCAAACGGCCTACGAGCAGGAATTCGGCGAGATGGTCCGCGCACGGCTCATTGCCGTGAGCAATGCGGATAAGGCTCGCCAAATTCATGCGGAAGTCACCGCCAAGCCGGACGATTTCGCTCGGCTCGCAATTGCACACTCCGAGGACGTGAACAGCGCCAGCGTCGGCGGGCTCATTCAGCCCATTCGCCGGCATGTGGGCGACAAGGCGATCGAGGCGAAAGCCTTCGCCCTGAAACCGGGGCAGGTGTCGTCGATCATTCCGGTTGGCCAGCAATTTGTAATCCTCAAATGCGACGAGCTCATCCCGCCGCGAAACCAGCCAATGGCTTCGGTGCAAGAAAAAATCGTCGATCGGATCAAGGACGAAAAGCTCCGCGAGGCGGCGGCGGGCATCTTCGCCAGCGTGCAGAAGACCGCCACGATCCAAAACGTGTACAACAACCCCGAACTGCGGCAAGTCATGCCCGATGTCGTGGCCACGGTCAACGGCGACCGCATTAGCATGCAGGAACTGGGCAACGAGTGCCTGCTGCGACACGGCGAGGAAGTTCTGGAGTCGGAGATTTCACGAATGCTGCTGGAGCAGGCCATTCAAGCGGCGAACGTCAAAGTCACGCAGGAAGACCTCGACGCCGAAATGCGGCATGGCGCCGAGTTGGCTGGCATCGTAGACGAAGCCGGCAACGCCGATCTTGCCAAGTGGATTCAAACCGTAACGGCCGAGCAGGGCGTCACGAAGGAGCAGTACGAGCGCGACGCGGTGTGGCCGTCGGCGGCGTTAAAAAAACTCACGGCTCAGGATGTAACGGTCGACGAGGCCGACATCGCCAAAGGCTTTGAAGCCAATTACGGCGAGCGGGTCCGTTGCCGGGCGATCGTGCTGGGCAACATGCGACGGGCGCAAGAGGTGTGGGACAAAGCGCGGCGAAACCCAACGCCAGAGTTCTTCGGCGACTTGGCCGCCGAGTACTCCGTGGAACCGAGCAGCAAGGCTCTCCGCGGCGAGGTGCCGCCGCTGGGCCGCCACGGCGGCCAGCCGCAGCTCGAAGAGGTCGCGTTCCAACTGCAAGACGGGCAGCTCTCGGGCATCATCCAGGTGGGCGACAAATTCGTCGTTCTGCGTTGCGAGGGCCGCACCGAGCGGCTCGACGTCGACGAGCAAACGGTCCGCGACATTCTGTACCGCGATATCTTCGAGAAGAAACTGCGGATCGCGATGGGCCAGAAGTTCGAGGAGATCAACGCCCAGGCGCGAGTCGACAATTACCTGGCCGGCACGTCGCATGCCCCGGACAAGGCCAAGGGCAACGCCCAGCAGCCCGTTCGTGAGGACACGGCGGTGAGGCCGACAGCCGGAGCGCGGTAATTCTTATCCTGGTTCGGACTGGTCGCTTAAGCGACCAGTCCAAAACGGTAGACAGCAAGGTAAGGACCGCCAAAAAACTGGCGGCCCTTACTTTTTGCGCCGCGAAGCCTTCGA
>JBGSYU010000082.1:0-1633 GCA_041750715.1 Lacipirellula sp. | reverse complement strand
CGAAAAACATGCTTCTCTGACATTCGTCATTCGTCATTCGTGCTTCGTCATTTGCATTGGCTTTCCTTTGCGCCTTTGCGCCTTTGCGTGAGATCTTCCTCATTGCAACAATTCATGGAGGTGGAAGTGGAACTTGCCGAGTTTGCCGCCGTAGTTGCCGGCGCCGATCGCGAGGGCGCCTTCGGTGGCGGCGGCGTGGATGCAAGCACGGGTCGCGGCGGCGATTGAAGATTCATCGACGCCGTTGATCACGATTTCGTAGGCGCACTGGGCGCCATCGACCAGCTCTGATTGTACGCGGCCGCGCAAGGTGGGGCAGAAAGCTTCGTTGGTCGAGGCTCGAAGGGCTTTGTACTTCGAGCCGACTTTGCTGCCGCTGCGGACCACGCCGCCGGGGAAGGGGGTGATGACGCCGGACATTTCAGCGATCGCTTCGACCGCGCGGCGGGCGGCGGCGAGGGTTTCGGCCTGCGTGGCGCCCTGAATAATGATATTGCCGCCGGCGATGCCTTTGGAAATGCCGAGCTGTTCCTCGACGAGAAACTCGCCGTCCATCACGGGAATTCGCCAGTAGCGACGGTCGGCGATCAATTTGCTCTTTTGGAAGCCGTCGCCGAAGAAGCGTAGGCTGCGGCCGAGGGGGACCCACTCGATTGAGCATGGCCTTGCCGAGCGCTTCGGTGGAGAAGCCGAAGGCAAGGACGGCGGCGCCGGGGCGACCGTCGGGCGTTTCTTCCGGGGTGAGCACCCGCTCGACGCCGACCTCGGCGTCGCAGCCAATGACGCTCGCGCCGTAGCCGGTGAACTCGCGGAGCGCAGCATCGAGCCAATGGGCGTCCGCCGCAGTGACGATCACCCGCGCGTACCGCATGCGGAACGCTTCGGCGAACGTGTCGAGAATGAGCGTTTGGCCGATGCGCATGACGTGGACGTCTAGCTCGCTTCGGCGGGGACGTTTTCGGCTTCGGCCTTTTCAGCCGCCTGCTTCTCGACGGGGTCGCCCAGCAGCCGTTGCAGCTCTTCCCGCAGCACCTCTTCGCGGGCGTTCATGCTGACGACTTTGCCGTCCTTGTCGACGAGGATCGCCGTCGGGATGCTGCCGATGCCGTAGTATCGCGCTAAGGGGTTGTTCCACTCGCGCTCTTCTTCATTGGCGAAGAAGAGCGAATCCCAAGGAAGCTCCATCTCCGCTTTGTACTTCTTGGCGGCTTCGGGCGCCTCGTCCAGCGACACGCCCAGCACGTCGAAGCCCTTGTCGTGGTAGGCCTCGTACATGGCGAGGATGTTCGGCACCTCTTGCCGGCAGGGGCCGCACCAAGTGGCCCAGAAATCGACCAGCACGACCTTGCCGCGATAGGACTTCCAATCGACCTCGCCGCCGGAAAGCAACGGGCCGGCGATCTCCATCTCGTTGCCCGGCAGCTTGAGTCGGCGAAGCATGCCGTCGAAATTCGCGTCCGCAAGCACGGCCTGCACGTCTTTGTCGTCGCTTGCGGCCAACAACGGCACGGCATCTTCGAGAAGCTCGATCAGGAAACGGCCATCGGTTTCCCCAAGTTGATCGAGGCGAAGCGCGGCGATCTGCACGATCGACGCGTCCATCGCCTGGGGTTTGTTCGCTTTAAGCTTAGCG
>JBGSYU010000081.1:0-3143 GCA_041750715.1 Lacipirellula sp. | reverse complement strand
CGAAAAACATGCTTCTCTGACATTCGTCATTCGTCATTCGTGCTTCGTCATTTGCATTGGCTTTCCTTTGCGCCTTTGCGCCTTTGCGTGAGATCTTCCTCATTGCAACAATTCATGGAGGTGGAAGTGGAACTTGCCGAGCTTGCCGCCGTAGTTGCCGGCGCTGATCGCGAGAATGCCTTCCGTGGCCGCCGCGAAGATGCAAGCACGGGTCGCGGACGCGATCGAGGGTTCATCGACGCCGTTGATCACGATTTCGTAAGCGCACTGGGCGCCCTCGACTAACTCCGATTGTACGCGGCCGCGTAGCGTGGGGCAGAAGGCGTCGTTGGTGGAGGCGCGGAGGGCCTTGTATTTCGAGCCGACTTTGCTGCCGCTGCGGACGACGCCGCCGGGGAAGGGGGTGATGACGCCGGGCATGGGAAGAATCACTTCAACCGCGCGGCGGGCGGCGGCAAGGGTTTCGGCCTGCGTGGCGCCCTGAATGATGATATTGCCGCCGGCGATGCCTTTTGCAATGCCGAGCTGTTCCTCGACGAGAAACTCGCCGTCCATGACGGGGATTCGCCAGTAGCGGCGGTCGGCGATCATTTTGCTTTTCTGGAAGCCGTCGCCGAAGAAGCGTAGGGAACGGCCTAGGGGGACGCACTCGATTTCTTCGGGAGCATGGGGAAGCGAAGAGGCAAGCCCGTTGAAGACCGCTGTGGTGGCGCAGGGGAGGAGGCACTGGCCCACTCGGTTGAGCATGGCCTTGCCGAGCGCTTCGACCGAGAAGCCGAAGGCCAGGACGGCGGCGCCGGGGCGGGCGTCGGGCGTTTCCTCCGCGGTGAGCAGTCGCTCGACGCCGACTTCTGCGTCGCAGCCGATGACGCTGGCGCCGTAGCCGGTGAATTCGCGGAGCGCGGCATCGAGCCAATGGGCGTCCGCCGCGGTGACGATCACCCGCGCGTAGCGCATGCGGAACGCTTCGGCGAACGTGTCGAGGATGAGCGTATCGCCGATGCGCATGAAGCGAGGTGGGCAGTAGGCAGTAGGCATTAGCCGCGGGCTAACAGCCCGCCGGGGCGCTACCAAATCAGCCCGCCATCATGCCCGCGCCAACGCATCGCGGCAAGGTCTGCGACTTCTCTAAAAGCCTCCGCGGCCCCCGCCGCCCCGGCCTTCCATGCCGGCGCCCCCGCCTTCCATGCCGCCGCCCCCGCGGTTATCTGTTGGTGGACTAGACGGCGAGATCTCTCGGATGGCGAGCTCCACTTGTCGGATAACCGCCGGCACATGTCGCACGAGTACTCGGTCCGACATCACATGCAGGAAGACGTCGTCCTCGGCGACATCCTCGCCAGCGACCTGCCAATCGACAGATTGTATCAGGGCCTGCTGAAGAATGTTGCGATCCTCGGGCTTGGCGTTGGCGGCGTCGCGGACGCGAATCGCGCGCGTGACCGGCCGATGAGACGCCGCTTCGCGCTCCGCAGCGTTGTCCGTCTCAATGGCGGCCTTCGTGCGGCGCACACTGTCGAGCAGCCGCTCTAGCTGCTCATGGACGTGGTGCGTCTGGGAAACGACGAGCATCGCCGGCGCGAACGAGTTGATTTCGCCCTCGCCGGTTCCGCTATTCTTCCACGACTCCTGTCCCACCGAAGCGACGACGATGTCGATCAGCCGGTCGAGCTCGGTCCGCGACGCATCGAGACTTACCAGGTCGTCGACACGATAGACGATTACTTCGAGCCGCGTCTCGGCCTCCTCTTGCGTGGTGATTAACAGGACCTCGTTGTCGATAATGTACGTCAACTCTTCGGCGCCGGCGTTGTTGAGCATCAAGTCGAGCGCGGAGCGAAGCGTGACGTTGTTGATCTGCACGGAGACCTCGACGTCGGGGCTTGCAGCGACCGCATCTAATGCCGCCGTGTCGAATTGGATTGGGATGTCGTAGGTCTCCTCTAAGATGTCGACGACGTCGCGGAGCGGTTGTTCGATGAAGTCGAGCGGTTCTCTGAGCGGTTGATCGAGCACGCTTTCGATGCGCTGCTCGGCTTCACCGGGAGAATAGCTGGACGCGGCGGGTTTCTTTTCCGGTGTGGCATTGCTAGGGCTTGCGCCCGGTTCCTGCGCGAACGGATCGCGGTCCGCCTCTTCGGCGACGACGTGGCCGACGACCGTTAGTGCGAGAAGAAGTGCGCAGCCCCATGCCCAATTGCTCTGGCCCATGACTTGCCTCCTGGCCGCGCCGCGGCCCACCAAAGAAAGAAGATTCTTGCGAGCGGCGGTTCCGGACGCCGACTCGCGATGCGCGGATAGTTTAGACGAAACCGCAGCCGTTTGTCAAAAATCTACTGCAGCCCCGGGCTTTGCCCGGGGGTCAATCGGGCACGCGTACCGTAGCGAAGAACCCCCGGGCAGAGCCCGGGGCTGCAATTGGCAATGGCGGCGGCGGCGGCGGTTAGCTCGCTTCGGTCGCTTTTTCGGTTTCGGCCTTTTCGGCGGCGGGCTTCTTCTCGACGGGGTCGCCCAGCAGTCGCTGTAGCTCTTCCCGCAGCACCTCTTCGCGGGCGTTCATGCTGACGACTTTGCCGTCCTTGTCGACGAGGATCGCCGTGGGGATGCTGCCGATGCCGTAGTGTCGCGCCAAGGGGTTGTTCCACTCGCGCTCTTCTTCATTGGCAAAAAAGAGCGAATCCCACGGAAGCTCCATCTCGGCCTTGTACTTCTTGGCGGCCTCGGGCGTCTCGTCCAGCGACACGCCGAGGACTTCAAATCCCTTGTCGTGGTAGGCCTCGTACATGGCGAGGATGTTCGGCACCTCTTGGCGGCAGGGGCCGCACCAGGTGGCCCAGAAGTCGACCAGCACGACCTTGCCGCGATAGGACTTCCAATCGACCTCGCCGCCGGAGAGCAACGGGCCGGTGATCTCCATCTCGTTGCCCGGCAGCTTGAGTCGGCGGAGCATGCCTTCGAAATTCGCGTCTGCAAGCACGGCCTGCACGTCTTTGTCATCGCTCGCGGCCAACAACGGCACGGCATCTTCGAGAAGCTCGATCAGGAAACGGCCATCGGTTTCCCCAAGTTGATCGAGGCGAAGCGCGGCGATCTGCACGATCGACGCGTCCATCGCCTGGGGTTTGTTCGCTTTAAGCTTAGCG
>JBGSYU010000080.1:0-2877 GCA_041750715.1 Lacipirellula sp. | reverse complement strand
GCGCCGCCGTCACCCGCGGCATCCCGGTCGTGCTGCTCGAGCAAAACGCGGTGCCCGGACGCACCACGCGTTGGCTGTCACGCGCCGCGGCCATGGTGTGCGCGGCATTTGAGGAAGTTCGTCCCCATTTGCATGTGCAGGCGCCGGTTACTGTCACCGGAAACGCCTCTCGCGCGGCATTTGAGGAACTTTACCGCAAGATTCATGGGCGTGGTACGCCGGCGATGGGTGCGCCGGCGTCGGGGACGACCCGGCTCGCTATCGAGGCCCCCGTTTTGAAGATTGCGAGCGATCCTCGCCGCCAACGTCGACTCGTCATTCTTGGCGGGTCGGGCGGCGCCCGTTCGCTTAACGAATCAATCCCCGGCGCTCTCGCGAAGCTGGGCGACAAATTGGACGGATGGCAGGTCGTCCATCAAACGGGCGAACTGCAACTCCAGGAAACGGAAGCTCGCTACGCCAGGCACGGGCTGAAGGCGCTCGCCGTAACGCACATCGACGAGATCGCCTCGGTCCTGTTCGCCAGCGACCTGGCGGTCTGTCGCGCCGGCGGTTCGACGCTGGCCGAGCTCGCACTGGCCGGCGTCCCGGCCGTGCTCGTCCCGTATCCCCAGGCGGCCGATAACCATCAAACGGCCAACGCCAAGGTGTTCACCGCCGCCGGGGCGTGCCGCATGATTGACGAAACGCAGCAAATCGGCGTGCTCGACGCGGCCTTGGCCCGCGAGCTGGAACCGGTCGTGGCGGACAATCATGTGCGCGAGGAGATGGGCCGAGCGATGCAGCGCTTGGCCCGCCCGAACGCCGCCTCGCAAATTGCATCGGCTATTACCGATCAACTCTGCGGCGTATCGGGGTTGTTGGCGGCTTAAGCCCGCCGCGTTCTAGACCACGCCAAGATGTTTTTTGTGCGCTTTGGCGCTACCTGCGTGCGCACTGAGGGCATTGTGATCGTCAAATCGGTCCATGTTTCTCGATTGATTGATAAAGTCACGCTCAACTTTTCTCTCTAGCGGAGTACAATGATCGTGTGGCGCGGCGGCGATCGTGAGATTCACTCAACCTCCAAGAAAGCATCAGATGCTGCGAATTAAACGGCGCGCGGACAGCGGTTTCACAGGTTTCACCTTGGTGGAACTGCTGGTCGTCATCGCCATCATCGGCGTGTTGGTCGCCTTGCTGCTTCCGGCGGTGCAGGCGGCCCGCGAAGCGGCCCGGCGTAATCAGTGCTTGAGCAATCTGCGGCAACTTTGCCTGGGACTGGCGAATTACGAGTCTTCCACGGGAAGGTATCCGCCGGCGTTTGAATTCAGAAAAACCGACAACCCGGGCAAGCTCACCGAAATAGGACCTAACTGGGTCATCCGCATTTTGCCGCATGTGGAACAGGCGCCGCTTTATGCTCGGATTGATAAGAGCGTGACGGTTCCCGGTCAAAAAGAGCCGCTAATCTCTCACGTCCGCAACGCTCCCATACGCGAAGCCAACATCGAAACGATGCTGTGTCCCACGGATACCTACAATAAGGTTCCGCTGCAAATCGGCACCGCCGTCACCCCGCAAATTTGGGCGCGCGGCAACTATGCGGCGAGCGCCGGCAACGGCCCGCTGCTGAATGGGTACAGTCACTCAATCACGGGACCGAACTCCGGCGGTTGGTTGGACCCTAAGCGGCGCGGGGCGATCGGCCCGAACGTTGCCGTGCGCTTGAAGGAGATCACCGACGGTACGTCCAATACATTCCTGCTCGGCGAGGTTCGCGCGGGCGTCTTGCCGGGCGATCGCCGCGGAACTTGGGCGCTGGGCCAGGCGGGGGCGAGCATGATCATCTGGTATGGCTCCACCGGCGACGCGAACGGTCCCAACGTGTGCAACGAGAACTCGGACGACGTCGAAATTACGGGGATGACGGCGGCCAATGAGGGCTTCTTAGTGTCGGAGTGCATGCCCGCATCTTGGTCTTACATGGAAACGAATCAAGCCACGACGCGTAGCTTGCATCCCAATGGCGTGAATATGGGCATGGCCGATAGCAGCGCGCACTTCATTTCGGACGGGATCGATACCGGACCTCCCTACCGCACCTGGGGCGTAGGCAACGGCGACCCATCGAAGATGAACGTTTGGGACAAGCTGATCGCCAGCGCCGACGACCAGGCGATCGAGCAGATGCCGTTCTAGTTCGTAGCAGCGGTGGCAAATCCCCCCTCCCTCGAAGGGAGGGGCTAGCGGAGGGATTAAAGTCGTCGATGCATTGCACCGGCAGCCCACTTCTCCATGCCGAGCCATGGAGTATTGAAGCCGTTTTTCGAGCGTTCGCGTTCGCGCCGTTCATCTGCTCGTTCTTGGGCTGCGCCCAAAGCGACGGCCCGCTCCAAGTTACCGGCACGGTTAAATTCGTCGATGGCTCGCCGGTGACCGGCGAAACGGGGAACGTATCCTTTCACCCCGTGGGCGAGGGCAAGTCGGCTAGCGCGTCGATCGAACCCGACGGCAGCTTCAGGGCCATGACCGAGCGGCCGGGCGACGGCATGCAGCCCGGCGCCTACCAAGTCACGCTTCACGTTTATGAGAACTATCGCGAGCAGACGCTAGCCGTTGCTGAGAAATACACCGCTCCGGAAACCAGTCCGCTGAAAGCAACCGTGGACGCCGACCACACGCAGTTCGACTTCGTAGTCGAGCGATGACCGATCTTTAGTGGTTGGCGCGGTATGTTGGGTTCGCCCTTACCCCTCCATCGGCCCCGCCACGCCGCCGGTGAACTTCTTATCCTCCGCCGCGTGGCCCGTCAGCACCTCCGCCTTGTACCCGCCGCGGGACATGAAGTAGCCGATCAGGCCCAAGTAGCACACGCACATAATCACCGGCAGCACG
>JBGSYU010000079.1:0-4718 GCA_041750715.1 Lacipirellula sp. | reverse complement strand
CGGGCGATGCGCGACGACATTCTTTTCATCTACCACCAACACGTATTCGCCTCGTAGATCGGCGGCGTTCGCTCGATCTGGAACCATCAACCCCGGCGCGGGATTGCCGACGGGAAGCCGCACCCTCGCAAACAATCCGGGCACCAGTTTGCCGTCGGGGTTGGGGAACTCTCCGCGCCGCACCTGGGTGCCGGTCGCCGGATCGACGCCGATCTCCGCGAAGTCGAGTTTTCCTTCGTGGGGATACCCCTCCTCTCCGCTCAAACCCATCGACAACGTCGGCGGCTGCTCGCGAATCGTCTCCATCGCGGTCGCTTGTTGGCCCTTCATCAACTCCAGCACGTCGGCTTCGCTCACGGCAAAATATACGTGGATCGGATCGTACGCCTCGACTCGGGTAAGAATCGTCTCGCCCGGTTGAACGAGGTTCCCCACGTCGACCAGATGCCGAGAGACGCGGCCCGTAATCGGCGATTTGACCTGCGTGTAAGCCAAGTCGAGTTCCGCCTGCCGCAACGCCGCTTTCGCGGAAGCGACGTCGGCCTGCGCGATGGCCACGTCGCCGCGCTTCAGGTCGAGTTCCTGGGCC
Source organism: Lacipirellula sp. (assembly GCA_041750715.1). Lineage (GTDB taxonomy): Bacteria > Planctomycetota > Planctomycetia > Pirellulales > Lacipirellulaceae > Lacipirellula. The sequence goes on along the minus strand of JBGSYU010000079.1, from coordinate 4,129 downwards.
GTGAGAGCGCCGCGCTGCACCAGCGGTTCCGTTCTCGCCAAATCAGCCTGGGCCAGTGCCAGCGATGCATCGGCGCGCTCTAGCGCCGCCTTCTTGGAATCGAGCGCCGCCTCGAAGGGAGCCGATTCGATCACGAACAACAGATCGCCCGCCGCCACCTCGACGCCATCCTTAAACGCGATGCTCTGCAGGTAGCCGGTCACCCGCGCTCGTACGTCCACCGCTTCGACCGAACGGGTCGTGCCGGTGAATTCGAGGTGATGCACAATCTGGCGCTCCACCGGCTGCGCGACCGTGACTTCCGACGGCGGGGGAGCCACATACTCATTCCCGCCGCCGCAGCCAAGAATTAACGCGATCGCAAGCGCTAGCACGGCCAGTGGAAACGTCGAGCATCGCACGGCGGCTGGTCCGTATGGGCAGGGTCGTGTTGGCGGTAAGAAATTGCTGTCGGGAACCATGTCCAAACCCAGCCCCGACCCGACTGGACGGCGAATTCAGCACGTTTCGTTCCCAGCGTAGAACATTCTACGATGGACGGACTCGTCCGTCCAGGCGTATAATGATCGTGTCCAGGAGATCTAAGTTCACGACCGCCCAACGAATTAGATAACTACAACGCCCCAGACACGCGACGCATGGCAAACGTTCGGGAACCAACAGCCGATCGCCCCGAAGGCTCGCCGCCAACCGAGCGATCCCTCGAAATCCTCGACGCCGCCGTCGAAACGTTCGCCGCCAAAGGCTACGCCCAGACCGACGTGCAGGAAATCGCCGACCGCGTCGGCATCGGCAAAGGAACGGTCTACCGCCACTTCGGCAATAAGGAGGCGCTGTTTCTCACAGCCGTGATGCACGCGCGGAACAAGCTGATCTGCGCCGTCGACGCCGTGCAAGACAGCCAGGCCGACCCGCTGGCTCAGCTCCGCACCTGCATGACGGCCATCCTCCGGTTCTTCGACGCCCATCCGGAGATCGTCGAACTGTTGATCGAAGAGCGAGCGCTATTTCGCGACCGTCGCCCGTCGCTGTTCTTCGAGCACGACGAGGACCGCCGCTGCGAATGGGCCGACCGGCTCCGCACGATGATCGCCGCCGGCACGATTCGCGACATTCCGGTGCCGGAGATTCAAGACACGATCTCGCGTTTCGTCTTCGGGGCGATGTTCTTCAATTACTTTGAAGGAAATCGCAAGCCGCTGGCCGACCAATCCCACGCGATGTTCGACGTGCTGTTCAACGGCTTGCTGACGCCGCGAGGGTAGAGTTCACCTAAGCGGACGGGGCTCTTGCCCCGGTGAGTTACTTGTTGTCTCAACGATGGGTCTAAAACCCTCGCCTCCAGGCAAATCCTTTAGGTTCCAAAGCGCGTCGACGACGATTCGCTTTTCAACGAACCACAGGGTCGCGCAAGGTGCGATAGCTTTCGTCGATCCGGCAACCACAACGTTAGCCGTGCAGACTAGAGAGATCCGGCTTTCCACAGTTAGTCGCGCGAATGATCGTCGGAAACAGCCCTTCCAAAAGTAGAGCGAAACCCCCATTCCCGGGAGACGATTCACCAACTCGTCCCCACTTCGTCGCGCGCGATCCGTGGTAAAGGAGTTATCTCCGGGGCGATCGCCGCGATGCCCTCCACTGCCGGAATTCCTAACGATTTTCCGGCAAACCGATTGTCTCGCCAAGTGACGCCGTCAAGTGCGCACCGAGCTTCGACAATGGCGCGGCCTGGGGACTGCGCTCGATTGCCGCTAATCGCGGTTTCGACGGGCGCGAGCGTGGCGTTCTTGTCGTCGCTGAGACCGATGAGGAGGGTATGCTTGCAGTCCACGAACGTGTTGTCCTCCACGCGCGCCCGCTTGACCTGTAAGTAACGGTGTGCGGGCGAGTTTGGGATGCCCATCATGAAACAGAGGGCGGAGCGGGCGTCATCGCCAGTAAGCTTTTCGAGGTAGTTGCCACGAACGAGATGATCCTCCCCGATAATTCGGATGCCGCCCGTTCCCCGTGCATTGTTTCCAAGAAAGACATTGCGTTCGACGATGCAGCCGTTGCCGTGACGCAGAGTGAGCGTGCCGCTGACTTCTAGAAACGTGTTCTCGCGGTAGATGTTGCCGCAGGACTTGTTGGAGATGCACTCGGTCTCGCCGTTACATTTTTCGAAGAGGTTCTGCTCCACCACGCAATCCCCGGTGAGCATGGAGGTCTTGCTGTCGCCGAGGCGGATGGTCTCGCCGCCGTTTTTGCCGAGATCTCCGCGCGGACCGAAGTAGTTGCGTTCGATGTGATGTCCGCCCCTGTTGTCGCCACCAAGCCAGACGACAAACGTAGGACCCTTATTTGACTTGCCCTGAAAAGTGCAGCGATCCACGAGATGGCCCTTGCCATACAGCCCGATCCAACGGCTTTCCCGAGCGTTGTCGTCCGTCGACGTGCCGATCACGGCGCAGTTCGTCATGCGACAATGTTGTGCGAGCTCGTCGGAGTCGACGCGGAAGTCGATCAGGTCGCTCACCTCCGGGCCGGGATCTTGGAACAACAGCCCTTCGACGACGAGATGCTCGCCGCTAAGGCGCAGCGTGCTGCCGCCGGTGAAGACGGTCTTGCCGGGCGTGGCGGCTTTCAGGGTGATCGGGGCGGCCTTTGCGCCGCGGCCTTTGAAAACGATCTTGGCGTCGCGCCACTCGCCTTCGCGGAGGATCAGGCTATCGCCGGGTCGCGCCGATTCCATCGCCGTATTCAGAGCGGCGACATCGGCGACAGGGACGTCTTTGGCGACAACCGGCACGACCAGAAATGGCAAGATTAGCAGTGCGCGCACAGAGGATTCCAAAAACGGAAGCGGTGGTTGTTAGCCGATATACTATGCGGCAGCGCGCCGCCCTCCGAAAGTGGGGAACGATCGCAATGACGGAATTTCGGAATCGCACTTTGATTTTTCGGATTGTCTTTCGCTTAAAATCGGTTGGGATAATAGATCTAGTCTCGCGGTGCAAGTCCCGCCTGCGTTCTGTGTGACGATCCGATTCGACGAGCTCAGGTTACATCCCTACTCTCACGAAAGACAAACCCATGGAGTTTAGTCGTCGACAGTTTGCGATTAGCGCGGCCGCAGTGACGGCCGCCTTGGCAACTTCGGGCCGAGTTCTCGCTAAACCAGGGCCCAAAACCCGGTATGAGTTCTGCGCCTTCACGAAATTCCTGCAATCGCTGAGCTTCGACGAGCTTGCCGACGAAATTGCCGCCGCTGGGTTTGACGGCGTCGAGGTCACGGCGCGAGCCAAAGACAGTTGCATCCATCCCGAACGCGCCGCAGACGAATTGCCGAAGCTGCACGAGGCGCTGGCGAAGCGAGATCTCGACATCACGATTCTGACCACCGACGTGCTAAGCGCCGATCAGCCGCACGCTAAACCGATGCTGCGTGCGGCCGCGGCGCTCGGCGTCAAGCGGTATCGCTTGGGCTTCCTTCGCTACGATCTCAAGCAACCCATTCTGCCGCAACTGGACGCGTATCGGCCCGTGATTCGCGATATTGCGGCGATGAACCGAGAGATTGGGATCGCCGCCTTGTATCAGAATCATTGCGGGGCGGACATGATGGGCGCCACGATCTGGGATCTGCAAAGTTTGCTTAAAGACTATCCGGTCAGCGAGATCGGTTGCGTATTCGACATTCGGCACGCGGTAGTGGAGGCCGGCGAAGCCTGGCCGATTTACTTCGATTTAATGAAACCGCATCTGGGAGCGGTGTCGGTTAAGGATTTCACTTGGCGCGACCGAAAGTCGCAGCATGCACCCCTGGGGAAGGGCGACGTCGATCCAATATTCTTCCAGATGTTGCGAAAAACCGATTTCGCCGGCCCGGTGTCCGTTCATGTCGAATATTTGCCTAAGGGCACTGTGCAAGAGAATATGACGGCGCTGAAGACCGACTTTGCGACGCTGCGCCAGTGGATCGACGCATGACGTTGCCGGCGACTAACGGCGACGTGGGTGATGTGAACGAACCTGGCGCCGTGCGCGTCGGTTACGTTCGTTGGATCATTTGTGCGCTGCTATTTCTGGCGACGGTGATCAACTACATCGATCGCACGGTCATCAGCGTGCTCGAGCCCGAGCTTCGCCG
>JBGSYU010000078.1:0-5495 GCA_041750715.1 Lacipirellula sp. | reverse complement strand
GCAACTGCGTCGCGATGTACCGAGCGAGCAGTTCGGCCGTCGTGTTCGCAACGGGCAGCAGCACGCAGTCCTGCCGCGGAAATACCCAACGCTTTTCTCCGTGCGTGGCGACCACTTCACCGCTCTCGCCGCCCGGCGGCTGCGAAACGTGGATCGTCGGATGATTCGTCGGCAACAGGACCCGGTGATCGAGCGCGTCGACGACTCGCTGCAACGCATCCCGCAAGGCGATGAAGTCGATGACGTACTGATTCTCGTCGAGCGCCCCATGCACCTCCGCGTAGACGCGGTAATTGTGTCCATGCAGCCGCTCGCAGACGTTCCCCGCGTAGGTAATGAAATGCGCGGCGCTGAAGACGAGGCGCTCTTTCTCGATGCGAACGTGATACGTTTCACTCACAGCAACCCCATTTAGCCCCCGGTCAGTGACCGGGGGCCAATTGAATTCAGTAGAATCGCACGGGCCACGTTATTATTTCCTCCCGCAGCAGCATAAACAACGCCGCGGCGATGATGTCCGCGGTGGTTCCGGGGTTCCGTCGATGCCCGTCGGCGCGAAGCCAGAAGTCGAACTCGGCGCGGTAGGTCTGGTAGGCGTCGTCGCCGTGGGGCAAGGCGCGCAAGACTGTCGCGGCGCCAGCGGAGACTTGTGCCGCCATGTCCGTTCCGCATTTTCGCGTTACCAGCGAATCCGGGTGCTGGGCGAGAAGTTCCAGGTAGGCGCGCACTATCGCTTCGCCTAGCGGCCGGTTTTCCGCTGCGGCGGCGATTCTATCCGCGGTCCAGCGGACCTCGGCGAAGTCGTTCATGTACTGCCGGGCGACCAAGTCGCGATCCGCCGCGAGCGCCATCGCCTCACGCAGTGAAATCGTCGGAGGCCCCTCGTTCACGTCGGCATCGTCGACCCGGCCCAGGCCGCCGGGTTTCGCCAGCCGAATCGCTTCGTACACTCCGCTTGCGTCTTCGCTTCCCAAGTTCGCCAGAACCTGGGCAACGCCCTCGGCAACGGACCGATTCGACGAAGCCACGGCGAGCGGGGCCATCAGCAGCAACATGCCGAGGTTGGTATTGGTTCCAACCGCGGCGCGCGTGGCGGCGACGCCGGCCAATACGGTGGCGCCGACGCCGTTCTGCGCCGCGTCGTTGAGGATCGGCCCGACGACGGCGGCGCTGGTAAGAAAATCGGCGTAGGTGAGGTCGTCGAAGTCGGCGCCGCGGTAGACGTTGCCGGGCTTTGGGGCGGTGACTTCCCAGAGGCAGGCGAGCGTGGCTTGGACGCCCTTGCTAGCGCTTCGGGCTCCTGGCGTGGCGGTGTCGTTGGGGAGCGGCGGCATCAGGCGGTCCGTGTTAGGAAGTTGGCGACGAAACGCGCCGCGTCCTCCGGCGCGTCCTCAACCACCCAGTGCCCCACGTCGGCGAGGCGGTGAACCTCCGCCTGCGGCCATGTGGCAGTGAATCGGTCGAGGCACTCGGTCGTGAAGCACCAGTCGCGCTCGCCCCAGACGAGCAGCGACGGCAGGTCGGCAAGCTCGCTCAACCGATCTTCGATTCCTCCAAGCGTGTGCCATGTCGGGTGGGCCGCGGACAACGGAATGTCCTCGACGAACTGGTAGACGGCGGCCCGCCGCGCCCAACTGTCGTACGGCGCCAAATACCCCGCCGCGACTGCCCCTTCAAGTCGCTGTCGCCGTGCAAGCGTCATGCGGAGCGCCGCTCGCGAGAAGGCGTTGCCCCCCTGCACTGCCAGCCGGCCCAACAGCGGCGTGCGGCACGCGCGAATCCGCCAGGGGATAAACCACGGGCGAAACGCGCCGGTATTGAACAGCACGATCTGCTCGAAGCGAGCTCGGTCGGCGAGCAACGCGCCCAACCCGATGGGGCCGCCCCAGTCTTGCGCGATTAGCGTGATGCGGCGCAAATCGAGCGACTCGATGAGCTGACGGAGATTGGCGATGTGGTCGCTAAGCCGCAAGCGGTTGGGTTGCAAGTCGCTCAACCCGCAGCCGAGGTGGTCCATGGCGACACAACGATACTGGCCGCGGAGCTGGCCGATAAGCCGGCGCCAATGAAACGACCAGGTCGGATTGCCGTGGACGAACAGCAACGTCGAGCCGGCGGTAGCCGATTCCTCGTCGAGATAGTGCAACCGCGAATGGTCGAGCTCGAGCCAGTGCGATTTGAAAGGGTAGAGCGCGCGCCAATCGGTCGACCGCTTTGGATCGCTGGCGAGCTGTCGAGTCTCTGCGACGTCGGTTGTGGTCAATATCGTGGCGGTTTGCGGTGGGAGCCTGCGGGTAACGTCATCCTGAGCGGAGCGAAGATTTAGCGTAGGTTCAGATTCTTCGCTCCCCTCAGAATGACGAGCATCCATTATGGCGAGTTTTGCGGCTGGCGTCTGCGCGCCGCGGTCGGGGCTTTGACGCCTGCGGCCCACCCGCGTACAACTGGTAATTCGACCGGCCGCGCATGGCCGGCGCTGGACGAGGGGCCCTTGCAATGGGGGCCTTACGAACCTGGTCAGGGTGGAAACACAGCAGCCATAAGTTTGTGCTTCTTTGTGTGGGGGCCTCTCGTCGAGCGCCGGTCTAGAGAAGGGGTCGGGAGTCTTTTGCGACTAGACGCGTTGCTCTCGTGGCGAACTCGCCAGTCGCAAAAAACTCCCGACCCCGTTGGCTTCCAACCATGAACGACTCGACGCCATCATTGTCCAATAATTCCGCTGTCGGCGAATATGTGGTGGTGGCCCGTCGCTACCGCCCGCAGGCCTTCGATGAACTCATCGGCCAAGAGCATGTCGCCCGGGCGCTCAAGGGCGCCATCGAAAGCGACCGCGTCGGGCACGCCTATCTCTTTACCGGCGCCCGCGGCGTGGGGAAGACTTCGGCAGCGCGCATCTTGGCCAAGGCTCTCGATTGCGTCGATGGCCCGACGCCCAATCCCTGCGGCCAATGCGAAATCTGCCAGGGCATCGCCAGCGGCGGCGACGTCGACGTGCTGGAGTTCGACGGCGCCAGCAACCGCGGCATCGATGAAATCCGCCAGATCCGCCAGAACGTCGCCGTGCGGCCGGCCCGCGCGCGGTTCAAGATCTATATCATCGACGAAGTTCACATGCTCACGAAGGAGGCGTTCAACGCCCTTCTTAAAACGCTGGAAGAGCCGCCCGAGCATGTAAAGTTCATCTTCGCCACCACTGAGGCGAACAAGATTCCGATCACGATTCTCTCTCGCTGCCAACGCTTCGACTTCGCCGGCATCGAAACCACGGCGATTCACAAGCGGCTGGCGCAAATCGCGGAGAGCGAAGGCGTCGAAGTCGAGTCGGACGCATTGCAAATTATCGCCATGCGGGCCGCCGGCTCGATGCGCGACAGCCAGTCGCTGCTCGAGCAACTGCTCTCCACCGGCAGCCGCAAAATCACCTCCGCCGACGTTACCGGTTTGCTAGGCCTGGCGCCCGCGGCGCGACTTACGCGGCTGGTCGAGCCGCTAGTCCAGCGGGACGCCGCGGCCGCACTCGCGGAACTCGACGCGGCGATTGCCGAGGGCGCGGAGGTCGGGCAGCTTATCGACCAATTGCTCGGCTATTTCCGCGACGTGATGACCCAAGCGGTCGGGTGCAGTGAGAATCAATTGCTGTACGCCCTGCCCGCCCAGCGAGACGAAATCCGCAGCATCGGCGCGCGGCTGGGGATTCAGACGCTGCTGGCGATCTCGCAGGTGCTCGACCAGACAGCCGCCCGCTTGCGGATAAGCACCCAGGTCCGCACGCTGGCGGAAATGGCGATCGTGCGGATTTGCCATTTGCAAGACCTCGACGAAATCACGGCCCTTATCGAGCAACTCAAATCTGGCGAGTCCGCTTCAGCGGTCGCGTCCCCCACAGCCCCCGCAAAAAAAAACGGCTCACCTAGCCCGCCGGCGTCGCCACCAAACGGATTGCAGCCCCGGGCTCTGCCCGGGGGTAAGCCCGAAGTTCGCTCAACGTCTGTCCAACCGCAGAGCGACCCCCGGCCAGAGGCCGGGGCTACAACGCCAATCGCTGCGACACGGGTTACGCTCGATGCGCAGTCGGTCGAATCCATTTGGAACCAAACGCTCGAACGTCTCACCGGTATTGCCGCCGATTGCGCCGCCGCGGCGAGCAAGCTCTCCGTCGACGGCCAAGGCCGGCTGGTGGCGAGCTTTCCGGAAAGCCAGCGGTTCTCTCGCGACACCTGCCAGCGCCCGGTGAACCTAGGCCGCATCGAAGCAGCGCTCGCGGAAGTCGTCGGCGGGCGGATTGGCTTGGTGCTCACAATGCACGACGATCCGGCCCAAGCAACGCCGTCCATCCTACAGCGGCCCTCGCATAAACAGGAGCATACCAACGCCGCAAACGCCCCGTTCGTTCAGCTAGCGATAAACCTGTTCGACGCCGACGCCTCGCGGATGAGAATAGTTCCTTCGGGAGAGCCGTGACCGACAGATGAGCAAGCCGACGTCGATTCACGCCCGCAAATTTTACCGAGTTGCGTTGCAGCGGCAGGAGGACGCAGAGATTCTCATGCGAAACAATCGCTTTGGCGCGGCGGTTTATTTGGCGGGCTATGCGGTAGAATGTATGTTGAAGGCTTTGGTACTCGCCAGTTCACCGGCGAGCCGGCAGGAAGAGATCGTGCGGGGCTTCCGCGGCGCTCGCGGTCACAGTTTCGATGCGCTTCGCGAAGAATACAAGCGTTGCGGAATGGCGCCAATTCCAAAGGACGTTGCCGAAGCGCTGCTAATCGTTAATCGGTGGGACGTTGATTTGCGATACGAGCCTAGTGCGCCTCGTCCGAAACTCGTGCGGAGATTCGTCGAGGCGGGCAAACGGGTCTGCGATTGGGCAGAGGGAAGGTTCTGATGGTGGAAGTGACTGGAAAAATTGATTCGTCCCTGACGGCCGTCAAGAAGGCGCTAGAAGGCTTTCAACGCGATCATTCAAATGCGGAAGTGAAAATCTATCGCTACAATTCCGCCTCGATTCGTATAAGAATCGTCGCGGACTACTTCGCCGGTATTGACGAAATTGATCGGCACGACCGCGTGTGGCCGTACTTGGCAGCTCTCGACGACGACGTCGTCGAGCAAATCACGGTGGTGTTAATACTGACGCCGCCAGAACAGGCCGCTGGTAGGTCGCTCATGAATATCGAATTTGATGACCGATCACCGTCTATGCTTTAGCGTGATATTCGAAACGATTTAGGAACAAAAGCGTGCTCAAAGGACTAGGCCAACTCGCGAACCTCCCGGGCCTCATCAAGCAAGCCCAGGAGATGGGCGGCAAGCTTCAGCAGGTTAATGCGGAGCTGAAGACCAAAAAGGTCACCGGCTCGGCCGGCGGCGGGCTGATTGAAGTCGACGCCAACGGTCTCGGCGAGGCGATCGCCGTGCGGATTGATCCGTCGCTTATCGAAAAGCAGGATCGCGAACTTTTGGAAGACCTGATGCCGGCGGCCATTAACGCCGCC
>JBGSYU010000077.1:0-11499 GCA_041750715.1 Lacipirellula sp. | reverse complement strand
GGCAGCCGGCTGACGATGAAGTACCCGGCCGTCTACATGATGGAGCCGGGCGCCCGCGGCGAGATTCTGTCGATCGCGTTCTCGTCGAAGGGTCAGCATCAGGACGCCGGCGCCAAGGTGGTGCATTGTGCTCCCAATACCAAGAGCCGCATCATCTCGAAGAGCATCAGCAAGAACGGCGGCCGCTCCAGCTACCGCGGGCTGTGCAAAGTCGAAAAGGGCGCCACGGGTTGCAAGAGCAATGTCGTTTGCGACGCGCTGATTCTCGACCCGCAGAGCCGCAGCGACACCTACCCCTACATCGAGGTGGAGGAGCACGACGTGCAGGTCGAGCACGAGGCCAGCGTCTCGCGCATCGGCGAGGAGCAACTCTTCTACCTGATGAGCCGCGGGCTGAGCGAAGCCGAGGCGAGCTCGATGATCGTCAGCGGGTTCATCGAGCCGCTGATTAAGGAACTGCCGATGGAGTACGCGGTGGAGATGAATCGGCTGATTGAACTGCAGATGGAAGGCAGCGTGGGGTAAGTAGGTTCGGCTCGCCCAAACGGAGTGACGCAATGAGCACCATCACCGACCCGATGACCGAGCGACTGATTTCCGAGCTCTACCGAATTGACGGCAAGGCGGAGATCGTCAACGGCAAGATTGTGCAAATGAGTCCTACCGGAGATATGCCGAGCAACGCGGGCGGAAGGATTTATGCGAGCCTTCTCGCATTCGCTAGGGCGGGAGGTGGGCGTGCTTATCCGGATAACATTGCTTATCTGGTGGCGCTGCCGCATCGCAAGTCGTTCAGTCCGGACGCCTCGTATTACACGGGGCCTCGTGCAAGGATGAAATTCTTGCCGCAGGCGCCTGATTTCGCCGCGGAGGTGCGAAGCGAGGGCGACTACGGTCCGGGCGCCGAACGCGAAATGGCGAAGAAGCGAGCCGACTACTTCGCCGCCGGCACGAAGGTCGTTTGGGACGTCGATCTGGAAAGCGACGAAGTCGTTCGTGTGTATCGCGCGGACTCGCCCGACAGCCCCTCGATTTATCGCCGCGGTGAGACGGCCGGAGCCGAGCCCGCCGTGCCCGGCTGGAAGATGCCGGTGGATGAGTTATTCGAATAGTTGAAGATCGCAAGAGATCATGCCAAACACGTTGACCGCCCCTGGCTACACGCAGGAGGCCTTTGATTCGTTCCTGTCGTCCCGCGATGAGCCTGGTTGGCTGAGCGACCTGCGCCGCGCCGCCTGGACCCGTTTCAGCGAGCTGGGCATGCCCGGCCGCAATGACGAAGAGTGGTCGCGCACCGACATTCGGCTCTTCAAGCTCGATCGCTTTGGACTGCCGAGCGGAGCATCGACTGGGGGCGAGATGCCGCGGGCGCTCCTGGCGAAAGGCGTGCAGTTAGGCGGAAGCACTGCAACGCTCGACGGCGCGGGAACTGTCGACGCCCGGCTGGCGGAGAAATGGGCGTCGAAAGGAGTTTTGTTCGGCGATCTACCGACGCTGGTCGTCGAACACGCCGATCTCTTGCGTCCGTTCTTAGAGCGCCGACTGGTAAATCCCGGTAAGGACAAGTTCTCAGCGCTAAACGCTGCCGCTTGGGCTGGTGGCGCGTTGCTTTACGTTCCGCGGCGAGTGACGATCGACGAACCGCTGCACTCGCTCTCGGCGATGAGCGACGGCGGCGTCGACCTTAACAAGACGCTGGTGATTCTCGAAGAAGGCGCCGAGGCGACGCTGCTGTCGGAGACGGCGAGCCTCACGCCTCGCGGCGGCGGTTTTCACGCCGGCTCGATCGAACTGATCGTCGAACCCGGCGCGCGGTTGCGGTACGTCAATTTGCAAAACTGGGGCGACCAGGTGTGGCACTTCGCCCATCAAATGGCCCACGTCGCCGCCCGCGGACATTTGCAGTGGACCATCGGCGCCCTCGGCAGCCGGCTGGCGAAGGTGAATCAACATGTGGCCCTCACGGGCCAAGACGCCGAGGCCCAAGTCAATGGCGTGATGTTCACGCAAGGCCGGCAGCACCTTTCGTACAACACGCACCAGCATCATAAGGCGCCGCATTGCCGCAGCGACCTAATGTACAAGGCGGCGCTCCAGGGCGAATCTCGCACCGTGTGGCGAGGCATGATTAAAGTCGACCGAGCAGCTCAGCGGACAGATGCTTATCAGCGCAACGACAATCTAATGCTCTCGCGAACCGCCCGCGCTGATTCCATCCCCGGACTAGAAATCGAGGCCGACGACGTCCGCTGCACCCACGGCAGCACCAGCGGCCGGGTCGACGACCAGCAGATCTTCTACGCCATGACCCGCGGCTACACTCGGCAAGAAGCGGTGCGGATGATCGTCGAGGGATTCTTCCAGAAAGTATTCGACCGCATTCCCATCGAAAGCGTGAGCGAAGCGCTCGGAGAAGCCATCGGTCAGCGAGTCCGCGCGATTAGCGATTAATGGCGCATCGCTCGATGGAACCGTTCATAGGGAGATCGTTTTGCCCGAGTTCGTATCAGTCGCCCGCGTCTCGGACGTTTCTGACCCCGGCAGCATGTTGGTGGAAGTCTCGGATCGGCTGATCGTATTGATCCATGCTTCCGGACACTGGTACGCCCTGGACGACGTCTGCACGCACGACGGGGGCCCCTTGAGCGACGGACCGGTGGACCCGGAGGGGGGCACGATCGCCTGCCCGCGGCACGGCGCCAAGTTCAACATCAAGACCGGCGCGGCCGAGACCATGCCCGCGACGAAGCCGACCGTGGCTCATGAGGTGAAGCTTGAGGGCGACCGGGTGCTGGTTCGGCTTCACGACGGGTCCTAAACTAGGAATGGAACGCGGGCTCGGCAGATTAACGCGGATCGCCTACGCAACGATAAATTCGCGTGAATCCGTCAAATCCGCGTTCATCCGCGTCCTATTCTGTCCTGCATATGGGAGGAAAAGCCATGGCGATCGAAGAAGACAAAGTGCGCGAAGCGCTCAAGCAGGTCATCGACCCGGAGCTGTTCGTGAATATCGTAGACCTGGGCCTGATCTACGACGTGACAATCTCCGACGCAGACGAAGGCAAGTCGAACGTCGACGTGCAGATGACGATGACCAGCCCGGCATGCCCCGCGGGACCTCAGTTGCTCGGCCAGTCGAAATCGGCCGTCAGCAACATGGAGGGCGTGGCGGCGGTCGACATCCGCCTGGTGATGGACCCGCCGTGGACGCCGGATCGGATGACGGACGATGCGCGGGATCAGCTCGGCATTTTTTAGCGCAATCCTTCCTCACTTAGCCCCCGGTCACTGACCGGGGGCTAAATGTATGCACGTCTTTCTTTACGAATGGATCACCGGCGGAGGACTGGTAGATGAATCCGGGAGGTTGCCGGCTTCACTCTTAGCCGAGGGTTCGGCGATGGTTTCCGCCCTCGCGGCCGACTTCTTGCGGATCGACGATTGCCAGGTGACCGTGCTCCGCGACGTGCGGCTGACTGAACTGCCGCTCACCGGGTGCAGGGTCGTCGAAGTGCATTCGTCTTCACACCGCGGCGAGGAATTTGACCGAGCGGCGTCCAAGGCCGATTGGTCGTTGATCGTTGCGCCGGAGTTCGACGGCATCCTGCGACAAATGGTGGCGGGAATGCGGGCCGCTGGCGGCCGGGGCCTCAACGCGAGCGACGAATTTATCGCATTGACCGGCGATAAACACCAAACCGCCGAGCGCTGGCATCGCGCGGGGGTTCCAGCCCCACATGGGCAGGTGCTCGATGCCGATGAGCCGAAACTGCCGGCCGATTTTCAGTATCCGGCAGTGTTAAAACCCGTGGACGGCGCCGGGTCGCAGCACATGCTCTTGGTGCATGGGAACGCCGATGAACCGCCGCCCTACCCTTGGCCGCGACGTTTGGAGCGCTACTGCCCAGGGCGCCCGGCCAGCGTGGCCGTCATCTGCGGCGCCAAGATGCAGCAAGCGCTACCGCCGTGCTGGCAGCATTTGACCAGCGATGGGCGTTTTAGGTATCGCGGCGGCTCGCTGATTCGCGAGCCAAATCTGGCGGAACGCGCTACGGCGCTGGCGCTCCGCGCCCTCGCAGCCTTGCCGCAGGCGCACGGCTATATTGGCGTCGATCTCATTCTTGGCGAATCGTCCGATGGCGGCAACGACATGGCGATCGAAGTGAATCCGCGCTTGACGACTTCCTACGTCGGTCTGCGGGCCGTCGTGAAGCAGAATCTGGCGCAAGCGATGTTGGTTGCTGCCGCGGGAGGCGACTTGCAGCTTGTCGCGGCTGATTTTGGCGCGGAGTTTTCCGCCGATGGCGGCGTGTGGGTGAAGCCTTGAAGATCATGGGCGTGTAGCATCGTGGTTGCGGCTCCATACATAGCCGAGCCATCCTGGATCGGCGCCCGGCCAGGATGACCGGGCTATATTCGCATATGTCATTTCTGGCTCTCGATATTGGCGGCGCGAATCTGAAGGCGGCCGACGGACTCGGCTGCGCCCGGTCGCGACCGTTCGCACTTTGGCGAACGCCGGAACTGCTCGCCGTCGAACTTCATCATCTTATTGGCGAAGCCCCGCAATACGATCGCTTGGCAGTCACGATGACCGGGGAGCTCGCCGATTGCTATGCGACGAAGGCCATCGGCGTCCGGGCGATTCTCGATGCGGTCGCGTCGGCGGCGACGGGACGCTCAATCGTCGTCTATCTAACCAATGGAGAGTGGGCGACCCTCGACGAGGCTCGCGAGACGCCGTTGTTGGCCGCAGCGAGCAATTGGCGGGCGCTGGCGGCGTACGCCAACCAATTCGCTTCGTCGTGGCCGGCGCTGCTGATCGATATGGGATCGACGACGGCGGACATTATTCCACTGCAAGAATCGGGCCCCTGCCCTATCGCGTTTACCGATACTGATCGCCTCGTCAGCGGCGAACTAGTTTACACAGGCATCGCGCGAACGCCGGTGAGCGCGATCGTCCAGCGACTACCCTGGCGAGGCGCGCCATGCCCGGTGGCCAGCGAGTTGTTCGCGACTGCCGCGGATGCCTATTTGGTGCTAGGCGAGATTCCCGAGGACGCTCAGAATTGCGACACGGCGGATGGTCGCCCGATGACGCAATCCGCCGCTCACGCACGGCTGGCACGGATGATCTGCGCCGATACGTCCCTATTCACAGAGGCCGACGCCCGACATGCCGCGGCGGCTATCCGCGACGTTCAACTTGCGATGCTAGAAACCGCCGCTCGCGGCTTGGCGACTCGCCTTGCTCAGCAGCCACGGACGCTAATTCTCAGCGGCCAGGGCGAATTTCTGCTCCAGGAACTGGCAGCTCGACTGCCGTGGCGCTGCGAAGTGCTATCGTTATCTCAGGCGCTGGGCGCGAACGTAAGTCGTTGTGCAACGGCTCACGCATTAGCCGTGTTGGCTCGCGAGACATGGTCCCTTCGAGTAAGCGAGTGATTCGCGTCATCAAAGTCGGCGGCAGCCTGTTCGATCTGCCGCAGCTTCCACAGCGGCTGCGAGCGTGGCTCGATGCGCAGTCACCGGCCCACAATGTGCTACTCGCTGGCGGTGGAAAGCTCGTTGAGCAGGTTCGCACTTGGAACGCGGCGGAGCCACTCGACGAAGCGGATGCCCACTGGATGTGCGTGGATCTACTGACGGTCACGGTCCACCTGCTGCACGCCTGGCTTCCCGAGATTCCCCTAGTCGAGGGCGACGATTTACTTTTTCAACGCGTGAGTCAGCCGGGCGCGACGATTTTCGGACCCGCGCCCTGGATGCGACATTCGGAGCCGCGGTTGCCGGGCACGCGGTTGCCCGCCAATTGGGAGACGACGAGCGATGCGATTGCCGGCCGATTGGCGGCGGCCCTGCGTGCGGATGAATTGGTGCTCCTGAAGTCGGCATTGCCGCGCTGCCGAGCGGCGGACGACCTGAGTGCCTTGGCGGCGGTCGGCTACATCGATTCGGTACTGGCCCAAATGGCTCCCGGGCTACCTCTTATGCGGTTGGTAGACTTTCGATCGGAGCCGGTCGCCGAGGCGCTTGTCTTGCGCCAGGGTGAGAATTGTTAGTACCGGTTTCAATATTCTTGCGGTCGGGGTCTTCGACCCCGGAAATTGCGGGAAGCCGGCCTCAAAGAGGCCAGCTACAATGATCCTGTCAGGCTCCGGCCGACGTCATGCCGTTGGCCCAGAGCGGGTCGGCAGTATAATGGGACTTCCCCGGCGCCCCAGGTGAACGCGCCTTGAGCGTTGATTGCCGGGTCCGCCGCCCTAAAAAGACGAGCTGCGATGGCCACCGATCTATTACCGGTCCGAGAAGAAACTGCCTCCGAGGGCGATGCGGCCTTCATGCCGGCGTCCGCCAGCGGCGTAGCTCGTCCCGACAAGCAATCTCTCCCTTGGCCGGCAACCACGGTCGAACCGACGCAGGTTCGCTGGCGGTATGCCATCGGAATTCCGCTCGTCCACGTCTTGGCGTGCCTGGCCTTCTTCCCGTACTTCTTTAGCTGGACCGGCGTCGCGTTGTCGATCGCCGGCCTTTATATGTTCGGCACGCTGGGAATCAATCTTTGTTACCACCGACTGCTAACGCACCAAGGGCTCGTGGCGCCGAAGTGGCTTGAGCACGGCCTCGCCGTCCTCGGCGTCTGCACGCTGCAAGATACGCCGGCGTGCTGGGTCGCCATGCACCGCATCCATCACAAGCACTCCGATGATCGCCCTGATCCGCACAGCCCGCTGGTGCATTTCATTTGGGGGCACTGCGGCTGGCTGATGTTCCGCAATCGCGACTTCTTGAATGTCAATTATTATCAGCGGTTCACGCGCGATCTCTTGCGCGATCCGTTTTACATGACGCTGGAGCGAGGCGCGAATTGGCTCTGGATCTATCTGGGCAGCATGGCCTTCTTCTACCTGCTCGGCTTGGCCATAGGCTGGCCGCTGTGGGGCATGGCCGCAGGCATGCAATTCGGCATGAGCCTGATGGTGTGGGGCGTCTTCGTTCGCACCGTCGTCACTTGGCATATCACCTGGTCGATCAATTCGGTGACCCACGTCTGGGGCTACCGCAATTACGAGACCGACGACAACAGCCGCAACAACATCCTGGTCGGCCTGTGGAGCAACGGCGAAGGCTGGCACAACAACCACCACGCCGATCAACGCGCCGCGGCCCACGGCCACAAGTGGTGGGAATTCGACGTGACGTGGATCACCATCCGCGTGCTGGAGAAGCTGGGATTGGTGAGAGACGTCGTTCGTCCGCGGGTGTGGACGAACGGCTGACCCGCGGCCGTTCGTCATCCTGAGCGCAGCGAAGGATCTAACACCCTCACAGAGGCTAGATTCTTCGCTGCGATCAGAATGACGTGTTAGCAAGCCTCGCGCCGCCCCCTCCGCTATTCCCACCAGAACTCTTGCACGTCGGCCATGAGCCCCTTGCGAACGTCGCCGACGGCCTCGACCGTTTCGACTTCGCTGGCAATGTGCCACGGCAGCATCTCGACGCCGCCCGAGGCGCTGATGATCCATTCCCGGCGTTGCTTCAGGGCGCTCACCTTGGTCGGCGTGTGCTTCGGCGCCGGGTAGCGGTCGAGGGGTTCCTCAGCCATCAGTCGCGGAAGCTGCAGGCCGGCGATGTCCAGCATCCGCTCCTTTTCGATGAGCGCGCCGATGACCGCCAGGTCCATAATGTTGCGAAGCTGGCCAAACGAGGAATCGTGCTTGGCCAGTTCCGAAAACTTCTCGGTCATCGTCGCGGCCCACTTTTCGGCCGTCGTGTTCTTTTTGCCCGACGCGGCCTTGTCGCCCGATTCGTCGACGTAGCTCTCTTCGGTCTGGCACTTCACGCCCGGGCCGCGTAGCTCCCACGCCAGGCCGTCGGCCGTCCTCGCCAGCGGCTCGTAGTTGGGCGCCAGCCACCAACGCTGCATCATGTTACTCATGCCGCGGCCGGAGGTCTTCATCATGCTGAGGAAGCTCGGCATGCCTTCGACTGGCGCCGGCTCGAAGTCCATGGCCAGCCGCTTCATGCGAAAATCGGCCGCGACCATCGTGCGGGCAAAGTGGCTCGTGTCCGCAATCCCAGTCACGCTGATGTCTTGCGGACCCATCGCCTCTTCGATTTCAGCGAACGTTTGCTCAGGATTGCCAATCGTGTCGCGCCCGCGCAAGACTTGCTGCAACCGCTGAAGCCCTTCTTTGGTGGGATCGATCGAGCAAGTAATGGGATCGGTTCGCGACGAAGCCCCGCTCCGCAGCGCGGTCATCAGGTCGTCGAGCAGCAACACGGGGTCATTTGTCGTGGATCCGACGACATTGCCCAGGCCGTCCATTTTCCAGCCTTCGGCCGGGCCGGCGAGAACGATGTCGTTGCGCTCCGGATAGATGAAGACGTAGCGAACCCGCTGCAAGCCGGCGAGGTATTTCACCTCGTCGGGAATCGGCTGGCCTGCTTTCGCACACTTCTGAAGCATGGCTTCAATTTGCTTCAGGGATACGGCCCGCAGTTCGGTGAACTCATCGAGCGCGGCCGGCGCCTTCAGTGACGTTTGCTCACGAAGTTGCGCCAACTCGCGCTCGTCCTGCACGGTCGGGGCCTCAAGCACGCCTTCCGCGTTGATGGCGACGCCGCCCACCGACCGCTGCTGGAAGAGCCCCCCGCCGGCGTCGACGCGCCGGGCGTCGCCGAGACTCGTGGCAATTAGACCGCAAGCAAACACCAACGACGCAAAAGTCGACCGTGTCATCGCGAACCTCTCCTAAACCGTTTCTGCTCCCACCGTCTCTCAGGCGGCGAGCCCGATTGAGCGATTGCGGTCAGCTGCGGACGAAAACGCCTGAAATGGGCCCAAGAGCCGCT
The DNA here is from genome assembly GCA_041750715.1 of Lacipirellula sp. Classification (GTDB taxonomy): domain Bacteria; phylum Planctomycetota; class Planctomycetia; order Pirellulales; family Lacipirellulaceae; genus Lacipirellula. The sequence continues at coordinate 2,637 of JBGSYU010000077.1, read as the reverse complement.
AGATAGGGCGCCGCAGACATTTAGCGTAGTTGCTAACGTGTTATAGTTCAACAGTTTTCGTCTTCGGCGGGAGCTGAACCCTGTCACCTCGCCGCAGCGAGTCGCCGTGGCGACCTGAGGTACTCCGAAGGGTCCGGCCCGTGTATCCGGCGCCAGAATCTTCGGAGAACCTCAGAATGACGGACTGCGCGGCGGGGTCGACGCACCGGGCCTCCAGCCGGGTGCACCGGTACAATCGCCCTAAACCCCTTGCCCCACAACGGTTTTGCCCACCCGGGAGCTTGAATCACTCCCCCCCTTCCGAATAAGGTGTAATGAGGGGCCGCTGCGCGCGGGCGCGTAGCAAAATCGAACACCTGTGCGGCCCGCAAAACGGCCGCGTCTAGGGCATGGCGAACGCTTATCTCATTATCCGTGAAGGCTCGAAATGGGCCGACGTGTTTCGCCTCGTGCCCGGCGAGTCGGTCACCATCGGCCGCGGACCGACCAATGCCGTCATCATTAAGGACGAGCGCTGCAGCCGCAACCATGCCGAGGTCTTTCAAGCCGGCGGCGCCTGGCAGCTTCGCGATCTCGACAGCCGCAACGGCACGATGCTTTCCGGCGACAAGCTTTCCGGGGATCGCGAGCTTCAGCCAGGCGACGTCATTCAGATCGGCAACTCGCACCTGGCGTTCGTCCACGACCTGGCTCAAGCGTTTCCCGATACGAGCACCCTGCTCAAGTCGTCGAAGTCGGTAGACGTTCCGGGCACCGGAATCATTCTGCCGGTAGGCGCCGATGATGAAAGCGTGTTCGACGCCTTCGAGCCGACGATGATCACGCACCGCAAAGGGCAGAGTCGTTTTTTGGAGGCGCCGGAGCAAGACGAGGGCGGCGAATCCAGTCCGAAGGTGAGCCGAGCGGCGGCCAAACTTTGTCGGCTCGCGTTCGAACTGGCCAAAAGCACCGACGTCTTTTCGCTGGCGAACACCGCGCTCGACGGGCTGTTCGAAAGCACGCATTCCGACGCCGGCGCCATCCTGCTGCGGCGGCGCGACGAAACGGGCGCGCGGCGGAGCGAGGAGTTGGAAATCGTCGCCTCGCGCAGCGACGGCGCGCACGACTACCATCGCGTCTCGGCGTTTCTCGCTTCCACGGTGATGCGCGACGGCCAGGCCGTGATGGCGCGCAACGTGTTGGACGACAGCCAGCTTGGCAACCGCGACAGCCGCGGCGAGATTTTGGCGACGAGCGTCATTTGCGCGCCGGTTCGCCTGGCGGGGGAGCTGCTGGGACTGGTCCACCTCTACTCGACCAATCCCGAACGTACGACCGATCCGGAAGATCTTGAATTCACGCTGGCGGTCGCCGATACCGTGGGCGTCGCGCTGGAAAACCTGAACCAGCGGCAGGCGCTCGCGGAAAACTTGAACCAGGTGGAGTCGGAAATCGTCCAGCTTCGCGAGCAGCTCGGAGTTCAGAGCGAAATCGTCGGCTCCAGCGAAGTCATGATGCGCGTGGCCCAGCAGATCGGCCGCGCGGCGCCGAGTCGGGCGACCGTGCTCATTCGCGGCGAAAGCGGCGTCGGCAAAGAGCTGGTCGCTCGCGCGGTCCACTTTTCTAGCCCGCGCAAGAAGGGCCCGTTCGTGTGCCTTAACGCAGCGGCGCTTTCCGAGACGCTGTTGGAAAGTGAGCTGTTCGGCCACGAGAAAGGGGCGTTCACCGGAGCCACCGAGCGCAAGATCGGCAAGTTCGAGCAGGCCAGCAAGGGCACGCTCATGCTCGACGAGATCGGCGAGATGAGCTCCTCGATGCAGTCGAAGTTCTTGCGCGTGCTGGAGGGACATCCGTTCGAGCGAGTCGGCGGCGCCGAGGCGATCAAGGTCGACGTTCGCGTGATCGCGGCCACCAACCGCGATTTGGAAAAAGACGTCGCCGAGGGCAGGTTCCGCCGCGACCTGTACTTTCGCTTGCATGTATTGGAGATCGTCGTGCCCGGACTTCGGAAGCGGCCCGAAGACATTCCCGAATTGGCGAGCCACTTCCTGAAAAAATTTAATGAGGAAACGGGCCGCAAGCTCAAAGGCTACAGTCCGCGGGCGATGGAGGAGCTGCTTCGCTACCGCTGGCCAGGCAACGTCCGCGAAATGAAAAATGTCATCGAGCGGGCCGTCGTGCTCGCCCGGGGCGAGTATATCGACCACGACGATCTGGTGCTGTCGAGGCTGACGACGGCGGGCGACACTGAAATGGGCATGGAGGTGCATGAGCACAAGAGCGGGTACACGCCGGCGTCGTTGGCCGATATCGAGCGGGCCCATATCCTTCGCACCTTGGCGGCTACGGCGTGGAACAAAAGCAAAACGGCCACGATCCTCGGGATCGAACGCTCGACGCTCGATCGAAAAATACGCCGCTACGGCTTGGAGACCGAACGCCGCGGCGTATGATGTGCTGAGTCGATTCATGTTCCATACGGTTCCCAGCACTCGTCATTCTGAGCGAAGCGAAGAATCTAGCGTGACGCCAGATTCTTCGCTCTGCTCAGAATGACAATCATGGAGGTCGCGGCGTGCCATTCTTCAATCGCTTTTCCATCACCCTCGGCATTGTCGTCGCTTTCTGCGGCGCCTCCTCGGCCGAATCGCCGCGGGT
>JBGSYU010000076.1:0-6525 GCA_041750715.1 Lacipirellula sp. | reverse complement strand
GGCGATTGAAGTTCGCACCGCGGCCGACGCCGTCGAAGGGGACCGCTTGTTGACGGCCCGCCGCAGCGCGTTTTCGGCACTCGCCCGGGTGCGTCCGACCACCATTCTCGAAGACGTGACGGTGCCGCGGAGCGAGCTTGCCGGCATGGTCGGCTTCATTGCCGCCGCCGCGGCGCGGCACGGTCTGCTCATCGGCACGTTCGGCCACATGGGGGACGGCAATCTGCACCCGACATTCCTAGCCGACGAGCGCGACGCCGACGAAATGCACCGCGTCGAGCTGGCCCTGGGCGAAATCGTCGACCGCACCCTCGCCGTGGGGGGCACCATCACCGGCGAACACGGCGTGGGGTTGGCGAAGAAACCGTATCTTCGACAGCAACTAGGTGACAATAGCTATGAGTTGTTGCGGTTAGTGAAGCGGGCGCTCGATCCTGATGGGCTGCTCAATCCGGGCAAGATATTCGAGTCGAACTGAACATTTCTCGCAAAGGCGCGAAGGCGCAAAGGAATCGCAAAGAAGTCGAAGAATGGGAAAGGGATGTATGGACCGACCCGGTTGTGACTGATACGCATCCATCTTGCATTTCTTTGCGCGTTCTTTGCGCCTTAGCGCCTTTGCGAGAAACAAACCGATCGCGGCAATAGAAAGACTTCTGAAATTGCACGAAACGAACCTCCTAAAGTCGCTCGACTACTCCGTGCTCCAGCAGTGCATGCATTGCGGCATGTGCTTGCCCATGTGCCCGACGTACGACGAAACGAAGATGGAGCGTAGCAGCCCCCGCGGGCGGATTCGCTTAATGCGCGAGGTGGCCGACGGCCGACTCGAAGTGACGCCCACCTTTGCGGAGGAAATGTCCTACTGCCTGGGCTGCCTCGCCTGCCAAACGGCGTGCCCCGCGGGCGTCGATTATGCGACTCTCTTCGAGACGGCCCGCGGGCAAGTTGAGCGTAGCGGCGTGGTGAGCGGGCCTGGCCGTCGATTCATCCGGTGGATCACGCTATCGGTGCTGTTTCGCCATCCGCGATTGCTGCGCGCGTTTGGGCGAACGCTGTGGCTCTATCAGAAGCTCGGCGTCCAGGCCGCGATTCGTGCGCTCGGCGTGCCGCGAATCCTGCCGGCGCGCTTGCGACAACTTGAAGCGATGACGCCCGTCGTCAACGCCCCGTTTTCGAACAAGCGGATAAAGCCGAGCGAAGCCCCCACGTGGACGAGTCTCTCCGAGACTCGAATCGCCAGTCTCGGAGAGACTGGCCCACGTGGGCGCCGCGTGGCGCTGCTCACCGGGTGCGTGCAGGATTTGCTCTACGCGCCCATCAATCGCGCCACCGCCGACGTGCTGCTGGCTAACGGTTGCGAAGTGATCGCGCCGCCGTGGCAGTACTGTTGCGGATCGCTTCACGCCCATAACGGAGAGCTGGAGCTAGCGCGCGATTTGGCTCGCAAGAATTTGGATCTTTACGACGTTGAACAACTCGACGCGATTATTAGCAATGCGGGCGGGTGTGGGTCGCATTTGAAGAAGTATGGTGAGTTGTTGCATGACGATGCCGCCTACTGCGATCGTGCGCGCCAGTGGGATCGGAAGGTGTTTGACGTCCATGAGTGGTTGGTGAAGATCGGGGTGCGGGCGCCGGGGGTCGCCGCGGCGACCTCGCTTGGAGCAGAGCAACCGTTAGTCGTGACCTACGATGCGTCGTGCCATTTGCTTCACGGGCAGAAAATCGCGGCCCAGCCGCTGGCCTTGCTTCGACTTCTCCCTGGAGTACGGCTCGTGCCGTTGCCGGAGGCTGACTGGTGCTGCGGGGCGGCTGGCGTCTACGGCATTACGCAGCCCGAGCAATCGGCGAAGTTGCTCGCCCGCAAGCTCGACCACATCGCCGGCACCGGCGCCACCGTCCTGGCCAGCGGCAACCCGGGGTGCCTTCTCCAGCTCGAAATGGGCATGCGGCGCGACCCACGGTTGGGGGGTGTCCGGACGTGCCATCCGGTGGAACTGCTCGCCGAGGCCTACCGCGCTGAGACGCCTTCGTGACGAAACGAAGGGATGGTATAATTGAAAGCAGCGAGCGTTGTCTTACCGGTGGCGAGGGTCGTATGGTGACGACAGAAGTTCTTCAAAACGGCGATTCCCAAATAGTGCGGCTACCGGCCGGCTTTCAGTTTGCGGGCCGCGAAGTCGCCATTCGACGGCAAGGCGACGCGGTGATTCTTGAACCCATCCATTCAGCGACTTGGCCGACGGATTTTTTCGATCGAATCCGCATCGACGACCCGGCGTTCGAGCGTCCCCATCAGGGAACTACGCCTGCCGCGCCTCGACTCTAATCGCTCGGGTGCGCGTCGACAATGCGATATTTGCTCGATACGAACGCCTGCATCCAAGTCATGCGGGGAGTGCCGTCTGTAGTTCGTGCGTTGGCTCGGCATGCGCCGGCCGACGTCGTCGCGTCCTCGATCACTTGTTACGAACTTTACACGGGGATAGAGAAATGTGCCGATCCGCGAGGCGAACGAACGAAAGTCGAAGCGCTTTTGAGTATGGTAAGTCAGGTCATGTTTGACCTGTCTGCGGCCGAAGCGGCGGCGCGGATTCGCGCCGATTTGGAAAACCGAGGCGAAATGATCGGACCCTACGACATTCTACTCTCCGGACAAGCACACTCCCTCGGTCTCATTCTCGTAACGGCAAACGTAAGCGAGTTTTCTCGAGTTCCAAACCTAATCGTGGAAAATTGGGCGCTCGTAGAGCTGTAGACGACAAAAAGCCCTAATCGCGTGGCCGGAACAACGCATCGCGGGATTGCCCGGGGGACTCGATGACAGACGGCGAGATGGCCAGTCATTTGCCCGCCGGCAGTGCCGTACGACGCGATGGCGTGTAAACAGTTATGACAAAAGGACTTACGCTATGAAAAATCCTCCTTTCGAATGCGGTGCGAAAATTTCCTGAGATTTTTCAATACTAAATCGACCGCCGGCGCGCCTTACTACCTTACGGGACTTCACAGACCCAACTCATCGCTTGGCGGCACTTGTGGCGGATTTGGCTCCTACTTCTGATGGCGGTTCACGCACCCCTGGCGGCGATGCGTCGTTGGCGGCCGATCAGCGACGGGACGCCTTTGCCCGGCTGTTTGCCAAGCACGACCGGTGGCTGTTTTCCTACCTGGTAACGCTGCTGTCGAACCCGGCCCACGCGGAAGAGGTGTTTCAGGAGGTTTGCGTCATCGTCTGGCGGATGTACGACCAATTCGAACTGGGGACCGACTTCGTGAAATGGGTCAGCGTCATCGCTCACAACCAGGTCCGAAAGTTTCGCCGCGAGGCGAAGCGGACCGGCTTCCAGTTGAGCGAGATCACCTGCGAACGGCTCGCCGCCGATGCGGCCCGCGGCGCCGACCTGTTCGACTTCCGCCGCGACGCCCTGCGGCAATGCCTGGGCAAGCTGACGACTGGCGATCGGCAGCTCGTGCAGCGCTGCTACAGCGAGTCGTCGGCGAGTTTCAAGGCGATCGCCGAGGAAGTGGGTCGCCCGGTTAACACCGTGTATAAGGCGCTCAACCGCATTCGCCGCGCCTTGCAGCAGTGCATCGACCGCACCCTTTCGACGGAGGGCCTGCAATGAGCGCTCACTGGTCGACAGAGCGATTGCAGGAAGCCATCGGGCAATTGTGCAACGGCACGATCGGCGAGGCGGACGGCCGCGAGCTGGACGAGCTGCTCATCGACGACCCTCAGGCTCGCCGGGCGTACACGAACTACATGTGGATGCATGCGTGCTTGTACGCCGAGGGCGGGTCGCTAGGCGCGCACGCCGACGAGCATGCGTCGAAGGGCGGGCGACTGCACTTCGAGCAGGGACGTATGAGTGAACTTGTAAATCCCTCCCCTAGCCCCTCCCTTCGAGGGAGGGGGATGTGGGTGGCGATCGCCGCGGCACTGGTGGGCGTGGCCGCGTTTTCTAGTTGGATGACTCATTCATTTACCGGTCGCTCTTTGCTGGCGAGCGCTAAGCCGCGAGCGGCGGTTGGGGAGAATGGCCAGCCTGTGGCCCGCGTCACGGGCACTCATAACTGCCGCTGGCGGAATCTGGAAGAAACGGTCAGCTATGGCTCGATGCTGTTCGCCGGTCAGCGGATTGAACTGACCGAGGGCCTCGCGGAGATTGAATTCAACGGCGGCGCCACGATCTTGCTGGAAGGGCCGGCGACTTTTGAAGTGAACGCCTCCGACAAAGTCGCGCTCGTCGACGGCCGCCTGGCCGCCGTCGTTCCGCAACGGGCCCGCGGTTTTCTCGTGCATACCGCGTCGCTGGACGTGTTCGACGTCGGCACTGAGTTCGGCTTGGTCGCGCAGGCGTCGGGTTCGGCGGAAGTCCACGTCTTCAACGGCCTCGTCAAGGCCGACGTGCTGGGCGCGGACGGCAAAGCCCTGCGGCGCCTGGAGCTGAACGCCACCGAAGCGGCGCGAACCAACGCGCTCTCGACGACGGTCATTGAGTTCCCCGCCGACGATGCGAAGTTCGTTCGCAACATCATGCCCAATTCCGGCCCGCACGACGGGCTGCTCGCCGATGAGGCGTTTCGTTACCCAGAAGGCCCGCTGGAAGCGCAGAACGGCGGCTTCGGCTGGGCGGGACCGTGGTTCACCACGTCGGCCGACGAGGAAGCGGGGCCCGATTCCAACCGCGTGAAGGCCGGCAGCCTCGCGGTCGAGGGGCTGGTGCCCATCGGCAATCGAGCGATGCTTTCGGCCCAGTTCAATCGAGTTCGTCGGCAACTTGCCACGTCGGTCGGCGGCGTGTTCGATGCGGAAGGTTTGGTCGAGAATCAGGACGACGTACGGCTGGTGGGCCGCGACGGCCAGCAAGCGTACATCAGCTTCATCCAGCGAGTATCGAAGGTAAGCGATGGCTTCTACGGCGTGGAACTGCACCGCGGCGACGGCAACGCCAACCGCGTGCTGTGCATCGGCAACGGGGCCGACGGCGCCGGCTACGGCGCCACGTCGAACACGAACGTCTACGGCCCGAAGAATCTCGCGGCTTTGGGCGAGGAAACGGACGACGCGAACTTCTTCGTGATTAAGATAAGTTTTGGCGTCGAGAACCGCGACACGGTCGAGATTTTCCGCAATCCCGAGTCGCTCCGCGACGAACAGGCCTGCGAGGCCGATGCGGTGCTGCGCGGCAACTTCGCGTTCGACCGCATCAGCATCGCGAATTTCGACGGCACGAAGACGCACGAAGTGGACGAAATTCGCGTGGGAACCCATTTCCTCGCGGTAACGGGGCGTTGGGGTAATAATCAAGGGAGGTTGCAGCGGCAGATTGCGGGCGGAGAAGCGGCGGAAGGCTTGCAGCTCGCGGCTAGCGGCTTGCGGCCAAACGAAGATGGTGTCCACTGGATTCTGGCCGCCAGCCGCCAGCCGCCAGCCGCCAGCCATTTTCACATTCAACGCATCGAGTAACTACAGAGGCGAGGCGAGTTTAGTTTTGCGTAGGTCGGGCTTTCAGCCCGACGCCGATCGATGTCAGGCTCGAAAGCCTGACCTACACGAAGGTCGCTTTGGCGCTCGTCATGACAGCGCTGGAGCACAATTTTCTTTTTGGGGGTCCACCCCGGAGGTAGCATCATGAAGCGAATGTTCGGAATTATCCTTGTCGGCCTGATGGCTGCGCCTGCGTCGGCGCAGATCATCGACGGCACGCGCGACGCCGTCTACGGCGCTGCGCTGGCGGTGCAAACCGTCGAGACGCAGTTTGGCGACGCCAACCCCAACGACGGCAGCGAACTGGACGCCGGCTACGCGACAATTTCCGGCGGCCTGCTCAACTTGCTGTTGACCGGCAACATTGAAGGCAACTTCAACAAGCTCGAGATATTCATCGACTCGAAGGCGGGCGGGCAGGCGGTCTTCGACAGCTCCGGCAACGATGGCGCCGGCGTGATGGACGGCCTGGTGTTCGAGAGCGGCTTTACGGCCGACTATCACCTCATCATTCGTCGCGGCAACCCGGGAAGCGGCGATAGGTTCGATCTCGACTTCGCCGACCTCGGCGCCCAGTCGGCTAGTGGCTACCCCGACGTGTTCGGCGGAAGCCAAACGGGCAGCGGCGTCACCGGTACGGGCGTCAACCTGTTGCCGATTGCCGTCGCTTACGACAACAGCAACACGGCTGGCGTCGTCGGCGGTACCGGACCGGCGGATCAAACCGCCGCGGCCGCGGTCACCACCGGTTTGGAACTTGGCATTTCGCTGAGCGATTTGGGCTACGTCGGCGGACCCATTCGCGTATTTGCGGGAGTCAACAACCAGGGGCATAACTTCTGGTCGAACCAGTTCCTCGGCGGCCTAACTGCCCCGCAAGCCAACCTGGGCGGCGACGGCGCCGGCGGGTTTAACGGGACCGGCGCGATCAACTTGAACGCGCCGTACGCCGGCGGACAGCAGTTTTTCACGGTAATTCCGGAACCGTCGACCCTGGCCTTGGCCGGGCTCAGCGGGCTGGGCATGGC
>JBGSYU010000075.1:0-3497 GCA_041750715.1 Lacipirellula sp. | reverse complement strand
ACCACGGCACGATCGCCCCGCTGGCCGCCGGGGCGTACCAGATTGGCGTGCGCGGCCCCGTCGTCGATACCTTGCTGCCGCCAGGCGCGCAGACGCCGCCGGTGCGGGCGACTATCACGGTTAGCGCCTCCGATAGCGTGGAGCTGCTCAACACGCAGTGCAATCGTGCGCTCTTGGAGCAACTGGCGCAAATCACCGGCGGGCAGGTGATCCCGCCGACCGCGATCGGCGAAGCGGTCGAACTGGCGTCGTTCACCCCGCGGCAGTCGGAGCGGGTCGAACGCACGCCGCTATGGAATCGCTGGCGGTATTTGTTAGTGATTGCCGGATGTCTCATTACTGAATGGGTCGTGCGGAAGGGTAAGGGATTAGTTTGACGGACATGGTAAATGTAGCCGGGGTCAGTAACCCCGGAGGTATCGACGAAAAGCCGGCCTCACAGAGGCCAGCTAAAATGCCGAATAGGAGTCGCAAATCATGAGCCAGCTACTTGCCGCCGAGCGTTTGCCTGGTGCGATCGTGGAGAAGCTGCGTCTGGTGCGTAAGCGCAAGCTGAGCGTGCAAGCCGCTAGCGCCGCTGCCGCGGCGCTAGCGGTGCTGCTGGCTGCGATGGGCGTGGCCATGCTCATCGACTACTTGGCGACGCTGTACGATTCTCCCTGGCGGCTGGCGATTACCGCATCCGCCATCGGCGTCGCCTTGCTCACGGCGATGGGCTGGGCGCTGGTCGCGCGCAGGTCGCTCCAGTGGAATCGGCTGGCCGAGGACGTCGATCGCGAGGCGCCCGATTTTCAGCAGCGGTGGACCACCGTCACGCGACTAGGGCAGAGCGCGCCCGACCCGCACCGCGTCCATCCGGCGATGTTCCGCCGCGTGGCGAGTGAAGCGGCGCGGATGGCGCCGCGCGTGCAGGCGGCGGAAGTCGTCGATATGTCGCCCCTGGCGAGGTGCTTGCTGGCCTGTTCGGTGGTGACCGCGGTGCTGGGACTCGCCGTCGTGCTCGATGCACGGCAAGCGACCGTTCTCTTCCGCCGATTCTGGCAGCCGCGCACGACCATCTCGGCGACGGAACTCGTCGACGTGACGGACGACAGCGTGGTTGGGCGGGGCGAGCCCTTTGCCGTTGAGGCGAGTCTTCAGGGCACTGCGGTCGAACGGGCGACGCTCTTTTTGCTGGATGAGGCGCACGAGAAGGACGCTAAGCCGCGAGCGGCGGAGGGGATTTCGCTGGTGGCGCGTGGCGAGGCGCCGATCAAGTTCGTCCATCGCATCGAGGCTGTGAAGGAGCCGTTCGCCTTCCGGCTGCGAGCCGGCGACGGACAAACCGAGTGGCGCCGCGTGGCCGTGGCCGATCGACCTGAGCTGGAGGCGGTCGAGCTTACGGTGACGCCGCCCCAGTACACCGGCCAGCCCGCGAAGTCGTTCGCAGAGTTGCCGCGTCAGGTCGTGGCGATCGAAGGGAGCCGCGTGGAATTGAAGCTGCGGCCGACGGCGCCGGTGAAGCACGCCCAGGTGCGACTCGACGACGCCCCGTCGATCACGATGACGGCGAACGACGATGGTTGGTACGTCTGGGAGATAATGCTCCAGGAGAGCTTTACGCTGGCGCCGCGACTGACGGAGCGGCACGGGCTAACCAATCGGCGCGCCGCCACGACTCAGTTCTCGGTCTATGCCGATCGACCGCCGGCGGTGAAGGTGCTCACCCCCGACGAAGAAATCGCCGTGCGGCCCGACGACACGCTGCAAATCACGTTCGCGGCCAGCGACGACGTGGGCATCGAGAGCGCGGAACTGATCGTCTACGAAGAAACCGACGCGGGCGAGCCGGCGACGCCGATTTTGGCGATCCCGATCGAACTAGGCGAGGAGATGGGCGCCGCTTCGATCGAAAGGACGGTCGAACTCGATATGTCGACGCTGGCCGCACGCGACGGGGCGAATTTGAGCTACGAAATTCGCGTTCGCGAAGACCGCGGGGGAGCTGCTGGTAAAAAGGGCGATGGGAAACCGATGCCGGCAGAGCCTGCTCAATCGGCGGCGGCACGGGCGACTGAAAACAAGACGACTGGAAAAGGTCCGCCGGAGATCGCAACCGCCGCCGCGCCAACCGGCCAGCCGGCCGTCGCCAAGGATTCCACGTCATCGCCGATATCCGACGGGGAAAGAACGTCGTCGGCCGCCGCGCTTGCGAACTCGTCGACTGCGACCGCGAAAGCGAAACCAACGCTGCCCGACGACGTGTCTCCCGCCGCTCAGTCGGCCAGCAAGGATCAGAAACCGGAAGCAGCGAGCGAAGCCGCGAGCAACCAAACGCCGGGGCCGACCAGCGGTCAGGTGGCGGCCGGCGAATCTCCCGCCGCGAAGAATGACAGCACGTCGTCGCCGACCGATTCCATGCCGCGTCGCGCCCTGGACGTGCCGCAGACGGCGGCCAGCCAACGGATGTCGCTCAAAGTCGATCGATGGGCCGGCAGCTTCGCCGGGCAACAGGCGGAGAAGTCGGCCATCGCCGTCTCGGCCGACCTCGACGCGCTCGACGTCGCGTTGAAAAGGGCTGAAGTCACGGCCCGCGGCGTGTTGCAGGCGATCGACGACCAGCGACGATGGAGCGGCGTGCAGCAGCGCGACGTAGCCGCCGCCGAGCAGAGCACGGTCGGTGCGCAGGAGATCATTGCCAAGTTACAGGCCCGCTCGAAGGACACGCCGTACGCCTTCGTGGGTTTGCAGGTGAGCGACATTGGCCTGGCGCACGTCGATCCGGCCCGCAGCGGAATGTGGCAGACGCTTCAAGCCCAGGAGGAGGACCGCCGCACGTCGCTCGGCGACGCCGCCCAGCATCTGGCCAGGGCGATCGAGCTCGTCGCCGAGCTGCGCGGGCAATTCCAGCGCACGCGCCGCGAGTTTCAGCTTGCGGCCACGGTCGAGCGGGTGAAGAAGATGTACCAGGTGTACATCGAGAATTCGCAGGCGCTGCTGCAAACGCAGGACGGCGACCCCGACCGCTACAACCGCGATATGGTGGAGTTCGACCTGGACGACGACTACCTCAAGCGGCTTCAGGAGGTGATGGAGATGCGTCGCGACTTGCGCGCGGAGCTGGCGCGTCTGCTGGCCGAGGACCCGCGCCTGCTGCGGCGATTCATGGATTCGATGCGCAACCGATCGACCAATTTGCGAGAAGAACTTGCCGCGTTGGTCGCGGGACAGCAGGATCTCAACCGCGAAGTGCGCGCCTGGTCGCAAGTGAACGACGCCGATCGGCCGCGCATGGCTCAAGTGCTGAAGTTGCGGCAAGTGGTCGACTTCGGACAAACGGTCGCGGCGGCGGGCGAGTTGCAGAGTCGGTACGCTACCTGGCTGTCGCTGGATCGCGAAGCGGAGGATCCGCAGCTAGCCGCGACGACCCGCATGGTGCAAGAGATCGCCACGGCCGCGAGCGAGATGAAAGCGATGGCCGCGGAATATGTGTCGGCGGCGCAACGGCCCGTCCCGGC
>JBGSYU010000074.1:0-11242 GCA_041750715.1 Lacipirellula sp. | reverse complement strand
GTGTCATGGGGCGCTTGAAAACCGGCCACTTGTGGGCGCTTCAAAACCGACAGGTGAACGGGTTGGTGAACATGTCTGAGTTATTGTTTCTGCCGGCGTAATGTGCAAGCGGCGGAGAGCGGAATCTTGGGGGTCGGGGAGTGGTTTGGGGCGTGCGACCCGGTGGGCGCTTGTGGCCGGTTTTGAAATTTCCGCCGAGAACCCGCGAGCCCCTTCCGCCGTCGCCGTCGCGTCGACCGTCACCCTGCGCTGCGGTTGATGCGACGGCAGAGGCGCGAAGGGGCGGCCCCCTTTTGTCGAGCCCGAGCGCGATCATTCGCTGTTGGCCTCCGGCTCTGGCTTGCCGCGCAGCCGGTAGCTCTTGCCGGTGATCTCGACGATCTGCGCTTCGCAGAGCAGCCGATCGAGAATGGCCGTGGCCGCCGGCACGTCCCCGACCAGTTTGCCCCAATCTTCCAGCGGCCGGTTCGAAGTCATCATGGTGCTCTTGAGTTGGTGCCGGCGCATGATGATCTCGAACAGATACTCGCCCGACCGTTTCGGCAACTGCTTCATCCCCATGTCGTCCAGGATCAACAGGTCCGGCGTGAGATACTTGGCCATCACTTTGTCGTGACCCTCGAACGCTTCGTCGTGGAGTAAATCTCGCACGGCGTCGAAGATGCTGCGGTACAGCACGGCGCCGCCGGCCTTGACCACGGCCAAGCCGATCGCCTGGGCCAAGTGACTCTTCCCCACGCCCGGCGGGCCCACCAAGAGCACGTCCCGCTTCTGCCGCACGAACTGGCCGGCCGCCAGGTCGAAGACCTGCTTCCGCTTGACCGACCGGTTGAAGTCCCAGTCGAAATCCTCAAGGGTCTTGGCTTCGCGGAAAGCAGCCGCTTTGATGCGACGCTCAATCTGCCGCTCGCGCCGCACGGCCAACTCGTCTTGCAAGACGAGCTCCAGAAACTCGACGTGGGCCAAACGATTGGCCTGCGCTTCGTGGAGGCGAACGGCCAGCGACCCGGCCAGGCCGCTCAGTCGCAATTGTTTCAAGGCGTCGGATAAGGCAGCGTTCATCAAGGGGTCCTCTCTTTACGGAACTCGTGGAGGGAAGCAAGCGAATAATCGCTCAAGGGACGGATGATCGGATGGTCGGCGAGAAACTCGAAGGCGCCCTGCGGACGGGATCGCCGCTTGAGGAGCTCGCGGACCGCACGCAGCCGATAGGCGCCGTGGGACAACGCGATCCGGCACGCCCGTTCGAGGTCCTCGGTCGCGTACTTGCCGGCCAACGCCTTCAGGCCCACCAAGACGCGGACCCCCTCGACGCCGCGGGCCGCCGTCATCGCCTCGGCCCACTGCCGCGTTGCGGGGCCGATCGAGGCCACTTGCCGCAACAAGGCGTCGGTCCCCCGCTCCACGGCCGAGACTTTTTCACGGGGGATGTGCTGGGCCGAGGTGCGGAATCGGCCGGGCTCGGCCGTGGCGTGCAGCGCGATCTGCTCGAAGCGGCCGTTGTAGAGCCGCACCAGTCGCCCATCCCAGCGGACCCACACCCGACTGCCGACGTACTCCGGCGGCGCACTGTAAAACGCCCCGGCCACTTCGACGTGCCCGTCACGGTGCACCGCCCGCTGCGCTTCGCGGTAGCACGGGAAGCGATCCGTCGGCAGCGGGAGCAGATACGCTCGCTCCACTTCGAACAGCGCGGCGACCTGCTGCTTGGTCGTCCCGTGGATCCGCCGATCGGCGACCGATCGTTCCCAGTCGCCAAGAAAGGCGTTCTGCTGAGCGAGACTCTCAAACGTTCGGCCCTTGAGGCCGTTGTTCTTGACGTACTTGACGCTCGACTCGACCTTCCCCTTATGTCGGGGCAGGTAGGGCTTGGTCGGCAGAATGGCCGTGCCGTAGTGGGCGGCGAACGCCCGAAGCTTGGGGTGAACGTCCGGGTCGTACCAATCGGCTCGCGGCACGGCCGCCTTGAGGTTGTCGATCATCAGCCGCCCCACAGCGCCGCCGAAGAAGTGAAAGGCGTTCTCCAAACAGGCGATGAAGTCGTCGGTCGTCTGCCGCCAGACCGCTTCGCTGTACGCCTTACGGCTGTACGACAGCACGATCCGAAAGACCCACGGCCGACGCCGATTGCCGTCCGCTGCGAGCACCCACGCGCCCGTGCCGAAGTCGACCTGCGCTTCCTCGCCGGGGGGCGTTTCGATCCGGCGGAACGGCAACGGCGTTGTGGCGCCGAGCTTCGCCGCATAACGGCGGACGCTCCAGTAGCTCGCTGAGAGGCCCTGCTCGGCGACGAGGTCCTGATGGATTCGTCGGGCCGACAGCCCTTGATCGAGCTTCGCGACGATTGCCTCGTGCAGCTCACGGCAAACGCTCTTGCCGCCGGGCGGACCCGTCGCGCTCTCGCGCCGCGGTTCCGCCGCCGAGTCGGTTGGCGCTAGCGGCCGGTTGTCAGCCGCCGCCTGAGCGACGTAGCGGCCGACCGTTTCGCGATGCACGCCCGTCAGGCGGGCGATTTCACGGTTCGAGCGTCCGGATCGATGGAGTGTGAGGATCGTATCGACTTCGGCCATCGTGAGGCGATTCGCCATCGGTGCGGCTCCTTCAGCAAGTAAATGCTGAAAGCTACGCGGCGATTCGCGGCTCCTAGATATGGCCGGTTTTCAAGCGCCCCTTCGTGGTTGGTTTTAAGCGCCCCATGACAGCATCGCTTTGCTCTGGGCTCACCCCCTCACCCGCGAGCCCCTCTCCCCGGAGTACCGGGGAGAGGGGAGCAAGTTTTTGTGCGCGCTAATCCAGCGTATTCGCGCCCTGGATGAGCATCACAAACTCCGCGTTCGACTTGAACTTGCCGAGCTTGCTGGTGAGTTGCTCCATCGCGTCGATGTGATGCATCGAGGACAGGGTTCGCCGCAGCATGGTCGTGGCGTGCAGCACTTCTTGCGGCAGCAGTTTTTCCTCGCGGCGCGTGCCGGACTGCTCGATGTCGATCGCCGGCCACACGCGGCGGTCAGCCAGCTTGCGGTCGAGCACTAGCTCCATATTTCCGGTGCCTTTGAACTCTTGAAAAATAAGATCGTCCATTCGGCTGCCGGTTTCGATCAGCGCGGTGCCGACGATGGTGAGCGAGCCGCCTTCCTCGAACGCCCGCGCCGTCGCGAACAGCTTCTTCGGGATATCCATCGCCTTGATGTTGACGCCGCCCGACATCGTGGCGCCGCTGTTGCCGACCCACTTGTTAAAGGCCCGCGCCAAGCGGGTGATGGAATCCAAGAGCAGGAAGACGTCTTTGCCCATTTCCGATAGCCGCTGCGCTCGCGCGATCGTTAGTTGGGCCAAGCGAACGTGGCTTTCCACGTCGCGGTCCAGGCTGCTGGCGAATACTTCGCCGTTGACGTTACGGCGCATGTCGGTCACTTCTTCCGGCCGCTCGTCGATCAGCAGCACCATCACAGCCACCTTGGGGTGGTTCTGCGAAACCGCCTGGCTGATGTGCTGCAACAGCACGGTCTTCCCAGTTCTTGGCGGGGCCACGATCAACGCTCGTTGGCCTTTGCCCAAGGGCGTCAACAAGTCCATGACTCGCGTGGTCAAGGGCTGTGCGCCAGTTTCCAGCGGCAGCCACTCCTCGGGATTGATCGGCGTGAGCTGATCGAACCCCTTGACGTTCAGATAGTCGTCCGGCGGCATGCCGTCGACGTCGAGGATCTCGCGCAGTCGCGGTCCCTGTTGCTTCCGATGGTGCTGCACCATGCCGGTGATCAGCACGCCCTCGCGCAGGCCGAACTTCTCAATCATCGTGCCGGGCACAAAGGGATCGGTCCGCTCGCGATTAAAATTAGTGGCTGGATCGCGGAGAAAGCCGTAGCCGTTGGGGTGCATTTCGAGCACGCCCGATCCGCCCGTCAGCGGCAAGTAATCGCCGTTGTCGGGCGCCTCGTACTCGCGTCGCGCGTCGTTGTAGGGGGTCCGCCGACGGGGTCCGTTACGGGTTCCTCCACCGCCACCACCACCGCCCATGCGACTGCCGCCGCCGCGATTGTTTTGGTTATTATTATTGTTGTTGTTGTTACGCCCGCGGTATCTTCCGCCGGCGCGTTGCTTCTTTGCCATGCGCAAATAAATCCTGAAACTAAACTGAGATTCCCGTGGAGGGACGCTACTTCTAAGCGATCGTGGCGAAATATGTTAAGGGCGCCGCAAGGCCATGAACGCGGCGCTGGTGCATTTTAAGCGAGGCAGCCGGCGACCTTTATCGGAGTCGCCCATTTACAGGTTCCTCTCGCCCCACTGGGGCACGCGACATACGGCGTCTCGCTGGCAGCAGTTCGACTTACATGGCGTCGGCTATCAAGCCGCCTTATGCCAAGTCATCAACATCGTCCGGACTGCGGCGTTAAAGGAAACTCGCCGACCGTACTTTGCCCGCAAACCGCAGACAAATCTTGCCGCCCCGGCGCGGCGTAAACCAGACCGCCCCGGTCGCGTGTATGCGCCCACTTGCGTGCGTCCGCTAGTGTGCTCGCCGTGGCGAGCGCGCGATTGAATCCGTTTTCCAGCCTGGCAGCAACAACCTACCGTCGGCGTTCGCTCTCGCGCAGTCGCTCGTTAGCGGAGTCGCTCGAGGGCCGCCTGCACGCGAGGGGCAACATACGCGCCACGCGAACAGCGACCTGTCCCCTAACCCCTCGATACGCCCAACAAGCCGGCGTTCTTCGTGGGGAGCCAAAGCTGGCTTCAAGAGCCTGCTGCACAGTCAAGCAGGGTTCTGAACTACGCGCTAATATTAGTCATACTACGGTGCTTGTCAAGCTGATTTAGGGCTTCCATGCCACCAGTGCCATCAACCCGTCGAGATTTCATGTTGCAGTGCCCAAACCGAGTGAGGCGGTGGGCGCGGAGAGGTTCAGTCCGCCAACCCTGTCGAGCGCTATCCGATCGGTCTGTTAGTCGGAACTTATTTGCACGTAAGGTGTTACGGCTAGGCACTTCAAGTTCAGGCGCCTGCGCGTGGCCGAGAAGCGGTTTCCGCTACGAGCGGAATATTTGGAATTGTTATCGTAGACCGAAATCTTTCGCCAAAGCCGTTCACCGTCCGCGGTCGATACCTTCACAGACGGCACGCCCCTTGCGCGCCGTTCGATCTCGCGGCACGGATCGCGAGCGCCTTATCTGCCACCATCAGTTGAGCGGACGGATTCGCTATGCATAGCCGACTCTTCAAACGCAGCGTGGGAATCCTGATTGTCGTCGCATGCCTGCCCGTAATGGCGCAGGCGCAGGCGACAGGCGTAGCGTGGCGAACCAATCTCGACCAGGCGAAGCTGGAAGCGGCCCAATCGCAACGATTGCTGCTGCTCCACTTCACGACGAAGTCGTGCGGTCCATGCCGGGCGCTGGATCAAAACGTATTCAGTCAGCCGCACGTCGGTCCAGCCATTGAGCAGGACTACGTGCCGGTGCGCATCGACGCCGATGCGTCGCCCGCGCTGGCGGCGATGTATCGCATCGATCGCGTGCCTACGGAAATCGTCGCTTCGCCCGATGGTCAGATGCTGGCCAATCCGCCGATTCCCGATAAGACTGACAGTTATCTTGCGCAGCTACAAAACATGGCGCGACATTTTCGCCAAATTGCCAGTCCTCCCGCCCACGTCTCGCAACCTGCAAACGTCAATTCAGCTTACGCGGCGCTGCCGATAGCCCCATCGAGCGGCCTTTCGGCGGGGCAGACGCCCGCGACGGGCGGTCCTCAAGTCATCGACGATCGCTCCGCGCAACCATCGCAACAACCAGAGCCGCAGTCGCAAATCAATCCGTACGTCAGCGCCGCTGCCAATCCTGGCGTGTATGGTCAGGCTCAGAATGTGTATACGGCTCCGCCGCAGCAGTCGACGCCTGACAACGCCATGCCGCGAAGCTATCGCAACTCGTCGACCGAGGCGACAATCGCAGCCGCCGCCGTAACCCCTGCTGTAACCCCTGCTGTAACCGCTGAAGTTGCCGCGGCAGGTGCGGGTCCGACTGCAGTTCCACAAGCGCCGGGCATTTCAATCGCGGTGGGCGCAGCCTCAGCCGCACTGGCCGCCGCCCCCAAGCGTGAAAAATCCGAATTGCCCGCTGGCTCGCCGCCGCTGGCCTTCGATGGCTATTGCCCGGTGACGCTTAAGACGTTGAACCGCTGGTCCGAAGGCGACCGCCAGTTTGGGGCCGTCCATCGCGGTCGTACATACCTGTTCTCCGGGGCTGAACAACGCGACCAGTTCCTTGCGAATCCCGACGGGTTCAGCCCCGTCTTCGCGGGCCTCGACCCCGTCATGCTGATTGACAAACAGCAATCGGTTGAAGGGAGCCGGGCGCTGGGGTACCGTTACGGCGACTCGTTTTATCTGTTTTCCAGCGAAGAGACCAAGCAGAAGTTCGCCGCCAGCCCGCACACCTATGCGGCCGGTGTTCGGCAAGCGATGAACCGCGTCGACGCCGGGGGAACGGTGAGAAGGTAAGGCCAGAGCGGTCAGCTTTCAGCCGTCAGCTTTCAGCCAGAACAAGACATACTTGCAGCGTTGTTGCAGGCAGGCCGTCGCGTTTGGTCGAGCATCGAATGTCAGATCTGACCGCTGACCGCTTCTTCTACTGATTCTTCAGCGATCGCTGCAATTGAATCACCCGAGCGCGGACCTCTTCCATATTCGGATTAAGGCGTAGCGCCCGGCGATACGCTTCGAGCGCGGCCACCGGGTTGTGCTGCATCTCATAGGCTTGCCCCATCACGGCTGCGGCCTGGAAGTGGTACGGATTGATTTCGAGCGCCTGGTGGCAATCTCGCGTCGCCGCGTCGCATTGGCCGAGGTGGTAGAACGCTTTGCCCCGCTGGTACCAGCTTTGGGCAATCCACGGGGCGTCCTGAATGATTTTGCCGGCGAGCTGAGACGCGCGATCGAAATCGCCGTCGTCGAGCTGCTCGTCCACCGCGCCCAGGCGCCGCTGATGGATGGCCAGGCCGACTCGCGGCCAGACCATGATAATGGCATTCTCGGCCAGCGTCCGTACGCCGCGATCCAAGTCGACTAAGGCGCGCCCCAGCACGGAATTCGATTGGTAGTCGCTCAATCGGCCCAAAGCCAGCACCGCCGCCCGTCGCGACATCCGCTCGCCGCTCTGCGTCAACCGCTCGAGCGTGCCGATATAGTACCGATCCGACGCCGAACGCAGAAATGCGTTGAGATCCTGGTCGTCGAGATACTCCTCGAAGAAGTCGGCCAGCAACGGACCCTGGTTAAACGCGTCGCTCACGGTAAATTGGCGATTCAAGAGAGGTCGGGCACAGCCCGACGGATTTCGGCGTCGGGCTTACCCCTTGAGTTTAATCGCAAACTCCGTCGGCTCAATGAAAATGTGGAAAAGACATAAATGCCTGTGGAAGAGCTTGACGAATCGATCTCGGCAAGTACCGCGCCGCGCTACTAGAATGGCTGTACGAGTGATGTCACCCTGAGGTACTCCGAAGGGTCTGGCCAGATTCTTCGGAGTACCTCAGAATGACACGAAACGTGCGACAATATGGCTTACATTGGTTAGCATCGGCAGGCGTGATCCTCACGGCGTCGATCGGAACACCGTGTCCGGCGCAGAATCAATCGTCCGCAAGTCAACGCCTCGCACAACGGTTAGACGCACGAGTCAGTCTGGCGTGGCAGGGTCAGCAGCTCGCCGTCGGGCTCGAGCGATTCGCTAAATCGCAACGCATCGCCGTCTGGATCGATCGACGGGTCGATCCGGCGACGCCGATTGAAATTGAGGTGAGCGAGCAACCGCTCCGCGATGCGCTTGCTGCGCTCGCCGCGCCGCGAGAGTGGGTCGCTACGCCATTTCAAGGCGTCCTCTATTTCGGCCCCAAACAAACGGCCGAAGAGTTGCCGACGCTCAGCGCATTGGCCAGGCAGTCGATCGCCAAGGCTCCCGCGGAGATTCGTTTGCGTTGGCTCAAGCCCGAACCGTGGTCGTTCGATCGCCTCAGCGAACCGCGAACGCTGCTTAATCAGTTGGCCAAGTCGGTCGGCGCCCAGGTCGTCGACGATCACCTTATTCCCCACGACCTCTGGCCGAGTCGCTCGCTGCCGCCGATGTCGGCGCTAGATCGCGTCGTGCTGCTGTTATCGGGATTCGACTTAACTTGTCAAATCTCCTCGGACGGCCGAAAGTTGCGCATCGTGCCGATCGAGCGGCCCGTGCAGATTACGCGCACCTATACGGTCGGCCGGGCCAGAAGAGCTGAAGTCGACGCCGCGATCGCGGAAATGCCGCGGGCGAAAGTCGAGCGGCGAGGGCAGGGCGGTCTGACCCTTTCCGCAAGCCTCGAGAGCCACGAGCGGGTCCAGGCTGTAATGCGCGGCCAATCCGCGCGACAAGCTTCGCAACCGGTCCAGCCGCCAGCGGCAACAGAGGATTCCAAAAGATTCACCGTGAAAATCGAGAACCAGCCCGCCGGTCGCATCATCGACCAATTAGCTCGTCAGTTGCAATTGGAGGTCGAATGGGATGCCGCACTGCGGCAGTCTCCCGCCGACGGCCAGGAGGCGATCGTATCTTGCGACGTGCGTAATGCAGACCTCGACGAGTTGCTCACCGCGGTGCTTTCCCCCGCGGGATTGGGGTTTGAGCGCGACGGCGAGAAGCTGAAAATTCGCCGTGGCAAGTGATCGAGCAGAGACCGGTCATTCTGAGCGGAGCGAAGAAGCTAGAAATACGCTAGATCCTTTGCTCCGCTCAGGATGACGGTCGCCACAGCTAACTGAAACGCGCTTTAGCTAGCGGCTACGACCGCATCAACCGCGCGAGCTGCTCGCGGATCTCGGTTTCAATCTTCCCCTTGAACATCATCGCCGCGAAGGGGATGTCGCCCGAGACGTCGAGCTTGTTCTCGAGCGATGCGACGGCGCCGGCGATCTTGAAGCCGAACGTCTTGAAAGCGAACGACAGCGTATCGCCGGTCCAGGATTGACTGAGATCGCTCACCTTGTCCTGGAATTTCGCTTGCAGGGACTCGATGAACCGTTCCAGCCGCGTCCGGGCTTCTTCCGCCGACAGATTGTGGGGAACCTCCAGGCTAAACTTCGGCACGCGATCTCTCCTGAACTGTGTATCGAAAATTGAATTTAGCGAACCGTTGGAACGGGATGTAGCTGGCCTCTGTGAGGCAGGCGCCCCCGCTGCACGCCGGCCTCACAGAGGCCAGCTACTCACAGAGGCCAGCTACACTCGTTCAACGGTCTGTTGGCGACTGCGCGAACCGCCCGCCGCTACGCGTCCTCATCGTAGTCCGTGCGATCGTGCCCGTGCCACAATGGCAAACCAGACCGCACGCGCTCGGCGAGCACCTCCAACTTTTCGCCCGTTCCGGGCATCGCCCGCGTGGCGTCGAAGCGCCGTTCCTCCACCGCCTCCGGTTCAAAATCCCAAACGCCCTGCTTGATGGCTTCCAGTACCGATTTAACCACGTCTTGATCTCCCCCGAAAAACTTGCTGAAGACTCAACGACGCCTGCGCCGCCTCTACTGCGCCACGCCGTCAATATCGCCGAACGTGCCGTTGCATTCAAGCAAACTCTTCAGAGCCGCGAAAAAACCCACTTCGCGCACGTTTAGGCATTGCACGAAGCGGCCAGCAGGGTTTTCAATTCGGCGACGCGTTGGCTGCAAATGGCGCCGCGCCGGCCGCCCCGGCACGCCGCGCCGCGGACTGCCGCCATATCGACTAGTTCCAACGGCAACGCGGCGATCGCCTCGCGGTCGAGGCTGCCGGCGACTCCAGTACGTCGACCCGCGGCTCGCAGAGACTGGAGCACAGCCTGCAATTTCGCCGGCAAAAGGTAATCGCCCAAGACGCCGCCCGATTTATCGAACGTGTCGATCAAGATCCACGAGCAACCCGCCTCGAGGGCGAATTCGACGATCTCCTCCAATCGAGGCGATGCGGCCGGTTCAGCGTCCGCATAGATGACGGCGACAAGCTGCATTTCCGTTGCGGCGATTTCCCGCTGCACGCTTCGTAATCGCGAACGCCAATCGAGGTTGCGACAATTCGAGAGTCCCAACTTCAGATACGCCATGCCACGCACCGATAGGAGTTCGCGGGCGCCGCCAAGCGGCCAGTCGACGAGCTCGCCTGCCGCCGCGGAAATCGGCGCGCGTCCTGCAATGCACTGCACCACGTTGAGCGCCACAGACGCATCGACGGCGCCCAAGGGTCCGCGGTCGGGTTCCTTCAAATCGATCCAATCGGCGCCGCCTTCCATGGCGGCACACGCCTCGTCGAGGCTTCGCACACTAATTAGCAGAAGCGGGACATCCATCAGTGGCCGCTCTCAGCGAGGTTTGCGCCCGCCGTAACCGTTGGCGGCGCCGTTGCCGCGGTTGATTCGCGAAGCTCGCGTAGCCGACGATTAAGCCGGCGAATCAACTCACCATCTAGCGGTTCGCACCACGTCCCGCGAATCGTGACGTACCCCTCGCACCAAGCGCCAAGCGCCGGCTTCACCGCCACCTTTGCCCATTCGGGCGCTTTCTGCGAGAGCCGTGCGACGAGGTTCACGGTCTCCGCCCGTTTTCCGCCGACGTGAGGCAGGTTCGCCGGACCTTGCCCCAGGAAGAACGCTTCGACGCATTCGACCGGCACGGCGACCGGCTTGCCGGCCCGCAAGTTGAACGACACTTCGCCATTTTGAAACGCAATCCGCGGTCGGCGAAGCTGGCCGATCAGTCCTATCGAGAGCACGACGCCAACGCCTAGCATCGCCCAAGCGACGCCGCACACCACGCTGCTGCCGCCAGCGGACAACAGCGCAGTCCCGACCAACGCGAGTCCCAATGCCGGGACCAGCGCCAAGATCAAAACTCGCCGATTCGCATGAAGCCACACTTCGACCATGTTGTGAAGTGTAACGCGTATTCCAAGACCATCTATAGCCCGGTCACGATGGCTCGGAGAGTAGACGCACGCCCCCGAGTTCCTTACTCTTAAGCCCATGACGACCTGCGACCCATCCTTCGCACCGCGCTGTCGCGATCATGCCGTCCCCGCCCTCCTCGCGATCCTCGCGCTCTATGCCGCTAGTATCGCCTGGGGCCTGCCGCAACGTTGGACTGCCGCGGCGAACGCCGGCCATGTCGTAGACCCGTCGCATGCCGACCTGTCGCATTCTCCAGACGAGCATGCCGCGGCAAGCCACGCCGGCACGCCTCCGCCG
>JBGSYU010000073.1:0-6029 GCA_041750715.1 Lacipirellula sp. | reverse complement strand
GTCATCTGCCAAGGCATCACCGGCAAGGCAGGTGAGTTCCATTCCAAGAATTGCCTGGAGTACGGCACCAAGCTCGTCGCCGGCGTTACGCCTGGCAAGGGGGGGCAGACCGCGCTGGGCGTGCCGGTGTACGACACAGTGGTCGAAGCCGTCGAGAAGCAGGGCGTCGACGCGACGATGATCTTCGTCCCCGCCGCCTTTACGGCCGACGCCATCCTTGAAGCGGCCGACGCCGGCGTGCGGCTGATCGTCGCGATCACCGAAGGCGTCCCCGTGCTCGACATGGTGCGCGTGTATGCCCGCCTTCGCACCGACTATCCCGAAAGCCGACTGGTGGGTCCGAATTGCCCCGGCGTCATCACTGCCGGCGAATGCAAGATCGGCATCATGCCCGGCTACATCCACAAGCGCGGCAAGGTCGGCGTCATGAGCCGCAGCGGCACGCTGACCTACGAGACGGTCTGGCAGCTCACGAATCTCGGCCTGGGCGAAACCACCTGCGTCGGCCTCGGCGGCGACCCCATCGTCGGCACGTCGTTCGTCGATCTCTTGGCCATGTTTCAAGAAGACGCCGAGACCGAGGCCATTATGATGATGGGCGAAATCGGCGGCACGGCCGAAGAAGAAGCCGCGGCGTTCGTCAAAGCGAACGTCACTAAACCGGTTGCCGCGTTCATCGCCGGCCGGACGGCCCCCCCGGGCAAGCGGATGGGCCACGCCGGCGCCATCATCTCCGGCGGCAAGGGCACGGCGACCGAAAAAATTGCGGCCCTCAAAGACGCCGGCATCGAAGTCGCCGAAAGCCCCGCCGACATGGGCGAAGCCGTCGCCCGGGCAATGAAGCGCTCCAAGTAATAACCATCACAGCCCTCATCGCGGGGTGGCATGCGCTTGGCGTACTCGCCTACCCTTGCGGTGCAGCCGCAAGAGGTTCTCCGCGAGAATCAGCTGCGGGTGCGCCGAAGTGCGGGGTGCAGTCGCCGCTGGCGCCTCTTGTCGCTGTCGCGACCGCGATAGGCGAGTACGCCAATCGGGGCCACCCGCCGCATAGAGGCCGGCTACAATGGTTCGGGTAGTCGGGTGCGACGGTAAGCTACCCTTGGATAGCGCGATCTAGAATCCCTCCCCTAACCCCTCCCTGCAAGGGAGGGGGATTGAGCAACATGGACGAGACCGAATCAGTTAGTCGGCGTGATGCGGTGGCTGGGCTGGCGCTGCTCAGCGGCCTAATGCTCATGCTCGTCGGCACGATTTTTTATCGGATCGTCAATCCGACGCCGCCGGCGAAGGTGTCGCTGCAGGGGATGACGATCGCCGCAGATACTGACGAGACTGCTGCTGGGGACTCTGCCCCGCATCGCGATGGCGAGGTTCGCGCCGCGACGTTTACCGATGAGCCGTCGACGACCGAGGTTGAGCCGCGGTTGTCGCTGCCGTTGGTCTCACCGTCTGGTCGCTGAACCAGGAGCACTGCAAAGTCCGGAAGTAGTCATCCCGAGGTACTCCGAAGGGTCCGGACTGCGTACCGCGCGCCAGATTCTTCGGAGTACCTCAGAATGACCGTGCATGGGACTTTGCAGTTCTCCTGGTCGCTGAGCGACTCAGTTCACCGGTGGCAACAGCAAGGGCGACTGCTCGGATTGTTGGGCATGGCCGTTCGCGGTCCACGGCATCGTGGCGACGACTTCAGGCGTCGGCAGAATTGAATCGTTACCCGCTTGCGCGGCTTGCCCGTCGGCCGGGGTCGTTTGCACGATCGAGTACTCGGCGCTTCCTTGCGGCGGCGCCGTCAGTTGCGCGAGCATCGCTTGCGCCGGCGGCATTCGGGGATCGATCGCCAGCGCGGCGCTGAGATAGTTCAGCGCGTCGGCAGTCCGGCCGCGTTCGCTCAGCAGCACCGCCATGTTGTAGTTGGCGACGGCGGGCGGGTGAACGGCGGACTGATGGCCGGTCGCTTGATCCAGGCGATTCATTTCGACCAGCACCTTCGCGACGTTGTTGCGATACAGCGGCTTGCCGGGTTCCAACCGCACGGCTTGCTCCAGCACCTGGTGGGCCGTCGCCAAATCGCCGCGGCGGGCGAAGCAGAGCGCCAGGTCGTTCACCGCGGTCGCGTTACGGGGGTGAGCTTCGGCGGCCCGTTTGTAGAGCATCAGCGCGACGTCGAGCTGGCCCTCGCGGTCCTCCATGCGGGCGGCGCCCATGAGGGCTTCGAGATGTTTGGGATCCCGGGCGAGCGCTTTTTGATAGAGCGTGCGCGCTTGAGATACGTCTCCGCCTCGGTGGCTCAGTTGAGCCATGCGGACGTACAACTCCGGGGTGGCCTTGTCCGGATCGAAAGGCTTTTCCACCGGCTCGACTTTCGGAGCCTTCGCCGCGGGCTTGGCCGAACCGCTAAATGCGGTGAACGGATTAGTCGTGAAGGGCGCCGTAATCCGCTGCGTCCACGACGCCTGTTGGGCGGCGCCGGGGCCTGCGTTGGCGGCGATGCCGCCCGACTTCGCGGGGCTGGCGGGCCCGGCGCATCCTGCCGTCATGGCGACCGCCGTGCAGACTGCGAACCAAGTTTTTCGCATGGTGGCGCCCTCCATGGCGTGTGCAGGTAAAGCGAGAGACTCGTGGTTAGTTTTATGGCGCGGCGGTCGCGCCGACGGCGCCGCCTGCCGTGGCGGACGGCGGAAGCGCAGGTATCAACTGGTTCGCGCTGAACCCGGTAAACACGGCGTCGACGGCCGAGGCCGGGTGGCCATGATCGCGAATGTGCGTTTCTTGCACGTCGGCGGCGCCGGACGCCAGGTTAGCGGCGAGTTCTTGCACTGCCTGCAAGCGTTCGGCCGTTTTATCCTGATTGGCCGTCCGCTCGATGTAGATGGTGCGGCGATTGGGCGCGGCTTGGGTCAGGATCCATTCGACCTTCAGGCGGCCCGCTTCGCTAAGCTCGCCTGTGTTGGCGTCGAAGTGAAAACTGCTGAGGATATTGTGGCGGCGCCAACCGTTGTTAATCATCAGCTCGGTCGCTTGGCAGATGCCGCGACGCGATGGAGCGATGTACTGGCGCGGCCAGATGGCATTATCGTAATAGGCTTCCTCGCATGTGTAGCCGCCCGCGTAGCCGTAGCATCCCTTGTGGCCGTGGCCGATATTGTTGCCGCAGTCGACGTGCCGCATGCAAGGTTGTGCGGCGAACGCAGGGGCGGCGAGGACCGCCAGGGGCAGCACGGCCCACAAGCAAGACATTTTCATAGCAGGGTCCAGGCGGGTTCGTCTGCCGTGCGAGGGCAGGGATCGGGTCTCAAGAGTACGGCAGGTAGCGGACGACGCGGGAGGTCGTCCGGGTAGCGCGGCGAAAGCGTTACCGTCGTCAGTATCGACGCGATTGGCAGCGGCGCTGCGCTACTTTTGGAGGAACTAGAGCGGCTTGCCCAGACGGCAAGGTCGGGCGTTGGAAGTGCTGGCGCCGACGCCTTTTCGTGGTGCTCCGGGGGCTTACGCCGTCCGGCTCGCCTTCTAACGGGCGATTAGCCCGCATTTCAGTTAGCTGTAGCGGCTGTCATCCTGAGCGGCGACTGTCATCCTGAGCAGAGCGAAGGATCTAACGTAGTTCTAGATTCTTCGCTGCGCTCAGAATGACCGCGTTCCGCTACAGCTAACTGAAATGCGCTTTCGTCGTCCGCTAGTGGTTGCCCATGGAGGGGAAGAGCTCGTTCACCATCGTTATGGCGGCGGGGCCCACCAACACGACGAAGATTGCCGGGAAGATGAATAGCACCAGCGGGAAAATGAGTTTGACCGCGGTTTTCGCCGCTTTCTCTTCCGCCAGTTGCCGGCGTTTGGTTCGCATCGAGTCGCTTTGTACTCGCAGGGCTTGCGCGACGCTCGAACCGAACTTGTCCGCCTGGATCAGAATTGCCGCGAGCGCTTTCAAGTCGTCGACGCCGGTGCGGGCGCCGAGGTCGTGCAGCACGTCGACGCGGGCGCGTCCCATTTGCATTTGCAAGTTGCTCAGCGCGAATTCCTCGGCGATGACGATAAAGGTCTTTTTCATCTCCTCGGTCACCTTACGCATGGCCTGGTCCAAGCCCAAACCCGCCTCGACGCACACGACCATCAGGTCCAAGGCATCGGGAAGGCCGTAGAAGATGCCGTCTTGTCGGCGGCGCTTGATGACCCACAGGACGACCTCCGGGAGGTAGAAGCAGATGCCGGCTACGATGCCGGTGTAGGTGAGGGTGTCGATATTAAGGCCGCGGGTGAAGGCCAGGGCGCCGCCGCCGAAGAGGAAGCCGGCGCCGAGCGCAATGACCTTGAGCGACCAGAAAATCTGCGGCGCCGTATCGCTGCGGAAGCCCGACATATTGAGCTTCTCGCGCGTTTTGCTGATTTCGGCGTCGTTCTTGGGCGTCAGCGGGGCGGACAGCGCCGGCGAGGCCTTGGCGAACGCTCTCGCGACGGCGCCGCCGCCTTTGGTTTTGCCGTCGGACTTGCGGGAGTTGGGCTCGCGGAATTCGTCGAGCCGTTGCTCGGCGCGGGGTTTCTGCTGCGCGACCAGCTCGAGCAGCCACCACGCCACGGCTGCCGTAGCGCCGAAGATGGCGATTTGCGTGATCGTGGATTGGCTGACGATGCTGGCGAGTAAGAGGTGCATGACGGGCTCTGCTTATGTCGGATTAGGTTTGAGTAGGTGAGTAGGTGAGTAGGTGAGTAGGTGAGTTGGTGAGTTGGTGAGTTGGTGAGTTGGTGAGTTGGTGAGTGGAATTCCTTTACTTACTCACCTACTCACTTCCTCACTTACTCACCCTTACACCCTGATATTGACGATCTTGCGAATCACCAGTGCTCCCAGGAGCTGCAAAAGTACGCCGCCGATGAGCATCTTCTTTCCCAGTTCGTCGGTAAACAGCAGCATCAGGTAATCGGGATTCATCCGGTAGACGCAGACGAACAACAGCGGCGGCAGAGCCAGCAGCACGATGCCCGACAGCCGGCCTTCGCCGGTGAGCGCCTGGACCTGGCCCCAAATCTTGAACCGTTCGCGGACGAGCGTGCCGATCTTGTCGAGGATTTCCGCCAAGTCGCCGCCCGTTTGACGCTGCAACACCACGGCGGTGGCGAAGAACTTCAGGTCGAGGTTGGGGACGCGCTCGGTGAGGCTTTCGATCGCCTCCTCGAACGGAATGCCCAAGTTCTGCTCTTCGAAGACGCGACTGAATTCGCCGCCGATGGGCTGCGACATCTCGGACGCCACCAGCCGGAATCCCGACGCCAAGCTATGGCCGGCTCGCAACGCGCGGGCCACCAGTTCCAAGGCTTCCGGAAGCTGGGACGCGAACTTTGCCAGCCGCCTCTTGCGGCGAAACATAATCCACACCACCGGCAGCACGCCGAACGCCGCCCCGACTAGCGGGGCGAATGCGTAGTGAACGCCGGCAAACCCCGTCACGCCGAACCCCGCGCAACCCAGCCCGAGGCAAATAGCTAAGAACTTCGTGACCGACATCGACACGTCGGCCTGGCTGAACAGCCGCGGCAGATTGAACCAGCGGGAGATCAACGTTTCCATCACGCCGCGGCCCTCGCCGCGCTCTTGCGCAAGGATTTGCGTAAGCTCCGCCAGAGTGCCCTCGCTTTTTTCACCTTTGCCGGTGAGCGTATTGAGGCGGCCCTCGATCTGGGAAACCGACTTGTCGCGCAGCAACATCGCGATTGCCAAGACGAGCAGCGCGACGCCGACGAAGACGGCGCCGATAGTAAATACGGTTAAGAGCATGATCGACTCGTAATTCGCTTACTTTTTTTGGAAGTTGGCCAACTTAGTCGCGGAGCATGATTCGTTCGCGGAAAGCGCTGGCCGGAAGGCGCACCCCGTGGGATTCGAGCCGCGGGATGAAGCTAGGACGGATACCGGTGGACATGAAGTGCCCGACGCAGCGGCCGTTTTCGTCGACGCCTTCTTGGATGTACTTAAAGATGTCCTGCATGACGATCGTGTCTTGCTCCATGCCCATGACTTCGGTGATAGCGGTGACCTT
>JBGSYU010000072.1:0-1529 GCA_041750715.1 Lacipirellula sp. | reverse complement strand
GTTCTCGCTCGTCGAGCTGTTAGTGGTGATCGCGATTATCGGCGTGATGACGGGCGTCTTGCTGCCGGCCGTGCAAGCGGCGCGGGAAGCGGCGCGGCGGTCGGAGTGCCTGAATCGGCTGCGGCAGATTAGTCTCGCGTTGCACGGTCACGAATCGGCGCGGGGGCATTTCCCCAGCGGTTCGGTGGCGAAAGCCTTGCCGAACAATTCACTGCAACCGCATACATTTTTCCGCTGGTCGGCGCTGGCGCAGGCGCTGCCGTACATGGAGCGCGGCACGATCCACGGCGAGCTGAATCTCGACGCGCCGTTGTATCGACCCGATTTCAAGATCACGGCGGAGAACGCCGCGACGGTGAAGCTCGTGGTTCCCGATTTCCTGTGCCCGAGCGATCGGGGGGAGCGGGTCAGCGAAGCGTTTGGGCCGACCAACTACGCCGCGTGCGCCGGCACGGGGGCGGAGCGGGGAACGCCGTTCGACGCGGACGGAATGTTCTACATCAATTCGGCGACGAAGTTCTCGGACCTGAGCGACGGGGCGAGCAACACGGTGCTGATCGCCGAGGGCGTGCTAGGCGAGACGCCGCCGCCGCTAACGCCCCGCAGTGGCGCCAACCCGCAAATGGTATACGCTTTCGGTCGCGTGGCGCCGTTGACGACGGATGGTTGCGAGCAATCGGCGGTGTGGAATTTGAGCGATCCGCCGGGGTTCTCGTGGGCCAATGGCGAGTTTCGCTCGGCGATGTACAACCACTGGACGACCCCCAATTCGCGCGAGTTCGACTGCGTGGCGGCGGTGACGCTGGGCCCGGTCGAAGTAAAATACGCCACCTATGGGTGGCGCACGGCGCGGAGCAATCATCCGGGCGGCGCGAACGTGGGGATGGCCGATGGATCGGCGTCGTTCGTGGAAGAAGGCGTGGCGGCCGAAATTTGGCGGGCGATGGCGACCCGGAACGGGGCGGAGTGAGGGCGAGCGCTGGTGGCGAGCGCCGGGGGCGGGGGGTTGGTGTCATCCTGAGCGGAGCGAAGGATCTAGCGTGGGTGTAGATTCTTCGCTGCGCTCAGAATGACTGGATTCTCTCGCTGCTTCGCTGCACTCAGAATGACCGGCGCCTAGCGCGTAAAGCGGGCCGGTTGGCTCGTCCGTGCGTGGCCTTCGGAACGTGGCGGCGGTTTCTTGGATGGCGAACCAGGCCATCAGCGCCAGTAGCACGACGCCCGATGCAACGGCCCACCAAGTCGATTCGTCGTGACCTTCGTGCATAGACCAGCCTGTGGCATGCAGAGCGCTGACTTCGATGAGCGACTGGAAGGCCCAACCGAAGGCGATGCTGCCGACCGCGATCGTCGTCATGTAGATGATGAAGGCGCGGCGCCCGAGGCTGCGATAGATGGCGCCCATGGTGGCGACGTTGCTCGCCGGGCCGGCGATGAGGAACACCAGCGCGGCGCCGGGCGGAAACCCGCCATGCACTAAGGCGGCGGCGATGGGGACCGACGCGACCGCGCACAAGTACAGCGGCATG
>JBGSYU010000071.1:0-2505 GCA_041750715.1 Lacipirellula sp. | reverse complement strand
TCGCGACCGGCGAAGGCGGCATTAACGCTGGCGGCGACGTTGCCCGCCAAGTCGGAGCGACAAATTCGGGCAACGATCGTCGACTTCGAGTCGACACGCCCGAAGGCACGCCTCGCGCGTCGTTCCGGCTTCCGACGGTCGAAGGTGCGAGCAACGCGACAGTCCAGGCGGGCGGCGGCGCCACGGCGGACCAGACTCGCCGCGCTGCAACGCGCACGTTGCAAAGCGGCCGAGCCGATTCGCAGTTCGAGCGACGCGCCGGCACGCAGTTCGAGTCGCGCGCGACGAATTCTGGTCGCGGAGTTTCGGGATCGCCGGCGGGCGGCGGCAATGCCCAATTCCGGCAGAGCGGCGATACCCAGATTCAGCAGGGTCAAATTCAGCAAGGCCAGGTTCGGCAAGGCCAGGTTCGGCAAGACAGCGGCACTGCCCTCCAGGGCGGCGGTCGGATTGGCGTTCAACAGGGCTCGGAATCGCCGGGGCGCAACTTCCGCTACAACCCTGGCAACATCGGCGGGCAAGGTCAGTCGACGTTTCAAGGCGGCGTTCAGTCGAGCCGCGCTGGCATTCCGTCTGGTGTGCAACAACGGTCTCTCCGCGTTCCGTCCGGCGGCGGCGGTCAACGCAGCCTCAGCGTGCCTTCGGGCGGCGGCGGGCAGCGCAGCATCCAGGTTCCCTCAGGCGGGGGCCAGCAATTCCGTAGCAGCGGCGGCGGCGGGCAGCAAATAAACCGCGGCGGCGGAGGAGGAGGAGGCAACGGTAACCGCGGCGGGGGCGGCGGCCGTGGTCGCGGCGGACGGGGCGGAAACTAGCCGCGTTCTCCGGCACTCATTCGAGTTTAGCCCTCCCCGCAAGGGGAGGCTTTTTCATTGCGCCAAGCGTCGCGCGCGAGGATAAGCTGCGCAACCACGCTAACGGCGATCTCGCCCGGCAGATTGCCGCCCAGTTCCAGGCCGATCGGGCAGTGCATGGCGGCCAACGATTCCTTGGCGACGCCGGCCGATTGCAGCTCGCGCTCCAGCACGGCGCGTTTGGCTTTACTGCCGATGACGCCGAGATAGGGGAACATGCGGCCTTGGCGGAAGATCGCTTCGAGGATCGGGCGATCGGTGCGGTGGCCCATCGTCATACAGAGGATGAACGCGTCGTCGGGAAGGCTGGCGACTTGCGACGGCGCGTCGTCGGTTAGCACCTTCGTCAGTCGTGGATGCTCCGCTAAGCGGGCAAGCCAGTCGCTACGCGGGTCGAGGCAGGTAATGCGGCACTGGAGCGGCAGCAGGCAGTGAATGACCGCGGCGGCGACGTGGCCGGCGCCGAAGATCGCGATGTGCCATTGGCTGTGGTTGTAGGTCTCGAAGAATAACTTCACCACGCCGCCGCAGGTCATGCCAACGTCGCGCTGCAGGTTCCACTCCACGAGCATGCTCGCAGTCGAGCCGCTTGCCGGCTTAGCGAGCATCGCTTGGGCATGCTCAATCGCCTTCGCTTCGACTCGGCCGCCGCCGATGGTGCCGTGGTCGAGGCCGGCGGCGGTGACGAGCATTTTGCTGCCCGCGTCCGAGGGGGTGCTGCCGACAGTTTCGACCAGCGTGACGCTCGTAAACGGCGCGCCGCTGGCGGCCAGCTCGGCGAGGCGTTCGACGAATCCGTGGGGGGCTGGCATGGGGAAGGTCGAGGGTCGAGGGCAGAGAGTCGAGGGCCAAGCGATTCAGCATGATTTTAGGTCGCGGGGCGGCGTTTGGGGAGCGCGGGCGGAATTTGCGTGACCATGTCGCGTTAATTGGGTCTAATAGGGCCGTCGGCTGTTATGATGATGGCCGGATATTGGCGTGCAACATTTCTCAGAAAATTGGAGAACCTGCTATGGTCGGCCGTGGTTTTGCGTTGGCGGGAACGTTGCTTCTGACATGCGTCGTCGTCTCTGTGGCGACGGGGCAGGAGAAGACAGCGAAGGCGCCGCCGAAGATGGGTGAAAAGGCCAAGGCGTTTAAGCTGATGGGGCTCGACAGGAAGCCGGTGGAGCTGGACAAGCTGCGGAAAGACGGGCCGGTGGTCGTCGTGGTGTTGCGCGGGTATCCAGGGTATCAGTGCCCTCTCTGTTCCAAGCAGGTCGGTTCATTCATCGCGGAGGCGGAGCGGTTCGAGGAGCTCGGCGCCAAGGTCGTGTTCGTCTACCCCGGCCCGGGCAAGGACTTGGAAACGCGGGCCAAGGAGTTTATGAAGGAAACGAAGCTGCCCAAACCGATGACGCTCGTGCTGGATCCGGATTACAAGTTCACCACCGCGTACGGACTGCGATGGAATGCGCCGGGCGAGACGGCGTATCCGTCGACGTTCGTCGTGGATGCGGAGGGGAAGGTGAAGTTTCGCGAGGTGAGCAAATCGCACGGCGGCAGGTCGGAGGCGGCGGAGGTGATTAAAGCGCTGGAGGCGCTGTGATCAGACGCGACCTTACCCGATTTGCGATGCCACTTCGATCGACTCGTGCAACGTCAAGCATCGCAA
>JBGSYU010000070.1:0-2132 GCA_041750715.1 Lacipirellula sp. | reverse complement strand
GCTGCTACCGCAGGACAATCCGAATTTTGTGAACGGGTATTCCCGCGGGTACGAGCTGTGGCTCGTGGAGCAACCGAGCGATTATTACCGCCGGCACCTAATGCTGCATGAGGGGACGCATGCGTTTATGCAGACTCAGCTTGGGGGCTGCGGACCGCCCTGGTACATGGAGGGCGTAGCCGAGCTGCTGGGCACGCACGCGTGGCGCGACGGGCGGCTGCGGATGGGCGTATTTCCGGGCAGCCGCGACGATTTTCCCATGTGGGGCCGCATCAAGCTGGTGCGCGACGCCGTCGCGCGTGGCGAAGCGTGGTCGATCGACCGCGTGCTAGCGGTGGACAACTCCCGTGAGTTGTCCACCGAGAGCTACGCTTGGACGTGGGCGCTGGCGGCGATGCTGCATCATAACCCGAAGTCGAGCGAGAAATTCCGGAATGTTAGCAAAGAAATTCGGCGTCAATCCGACATCACTGGATTGGTTAAGCGCGGTGCGAATTGGGAATCGCTTTACGGACAATGGCAGGCGTTTGTTTCAGAGTTGGACTACGGCGGTTACGACTTTGCACGAATGGAAATCGTTAACGCAGACGAGTCGCCGATTGTGATCGACGCCGATCGGGGTTGGCAGTCGACCGATCAATGGCTTGCAAAAGGCCACACATACCGCATTACGGCTAGTGGTCGATACGAAATCGCCAGCGGGGGTGAGAAGTGGCCGTGCGAGCCGGGCGGCATCACCATCGAGTATCACAATGGAAAGCCCTTGGGAATGCTGCTGGCAGCGGCAGCGCAGCGAGACATCAATGAGTTGGGCAGCTTGGCACAGCCCACTGCGATTGGCCTCGAATCGACGATTACGCCCGATCGCGACGGACTTCTGCTGCTGCGCGTAAACGAAGCCCCAATGGGCCTGGCGGACAATAGGGGCGAATTGACGGTGAGAGTTGAAGAGGTAGACCGCAAGTAAGCCCCCGGTCAGTGACCAGGGGCTAAGTGGGTCACCAGTAAACGAACCGCTGAAACAGCTCGCGTTCCTTCGGCGGCAACGATTGCACGTCGGGGACCAGGAAGCGGTTGTCGTCGAGGTCGAGCAGCATCTTGCCGCTTAGCCCGAAGTCTTGCACCTGACTTTGGCTCCAGCGCATCGTGAAGCGGCGCGGGCCGTGCGGGGTGCGGACTTCGCAGTGGAGGTGGCCCAGTTCCAGTCGAATCGAGTCAACGCCGTCGATCATTTGCAGGAAGTAGCGGCGATCGAGCGCGTGGCGGACGAGCTCTTGGGACTCGATCGGCCACTGGTCGAGATGGCGGAGGATGCCGATTTCTTGCTGCTCGCCGTCGCGGGTCCAGACGCGAAGGCTGATGTAGTCATCGGGATTGGTGGCGGGAAAGAGATTGACGGCGAAGACGCCGCGGTAGACTTGGTCGTCCGCGAGGACGATGGTGACGGTTTCGCGGGAACCGGCGCAGATTTGGGCGTCTTCGGGGGTGAGCCAGCGCGGCATGAATTTTTTTGCGTCGTCGGGGGTGGACCCAGTCGCCGCGGCGACCGCACCGGGCTTTTGCTCAGCGGTTTTCTCGATGAGCGTGTCGACCGACGCTTTCGGCGAGACCTGCGATTGAAGCCGCACGAGCTTCGCATATTGGCCGTTCTTATCGAGCAGTGCTTCGTGGCTGCCTTCTTCCGCGAGGCGGCCGCGGTCGAAAACCAGGATGCGGTGAGCGTCGCGGAGCGTGGAGAGCCGGTGCGCGATCGCGATGGTGGTGCGGCCGCGGGTGAGCGCCTTGAGCGCTTGCTGAATCGCTTGCTCGCTCTCGGCGTCGACGCTGCTGGTGGCTTCGTCGAGCACGAGAATCGGCGGATCGTAGAGAATCGCCCGCGCGATCGAGAGCCGTTGCCGTTCACCGCCCGAGAGACCCGTGCCGCGCTCGCCGAGCCAGGTATCGTAACCCAGCGGCGAGTTAAGGATGAACTCGTGCGACTGGGCCGCCTTCGCGGCGGCGATGGCTTGCTCGGGGCTGCTCGTAGGCAGGCCGTAGACCAGGTTATCCCAGATCGTGCCGCGGAACATGAAGGGTTCCTGCAGCACGACGCCGACTTGCCGCCGCAACTGCGTGGCGGCAAGCTGCCGCAC
>JBGSYU010000069.1:0-3333 GCA_041750715.1 Lacipirellula sp. | reverse complement strand
CGCGGCGTCATGTCGGCCGCGTCCTTCAGACTCATCCGCTCTTGCACGGTGCGGCGGAGCTTCAAGAAGCCCTTGCGAATTTCATCGCACGCCAGCTCGTCGATCGTCCTCAGGCGGCGATTGCCGAGGTGGTCGATGTCGTCGACGTACGCTTCGGGCTCGCCGGCGACCAGCAGCAGTAGGTAGTTGATCGACGCGACTAAGTCCTCCGGCCGCAGCACCATCTCGGTTTCGGACACGTTCAGCGCCAGCTTCCGATTGATGCGGAACCGGCCCACCCGGCCGAGGCGATAACGGTTCGCGTCGAAAAACTTCTCGTTGAACAGCGAACGGGCCTTCTCCAACTGCGGCGGGTTGCCCGGACGCAGCCGCTGGTAAATCCGCAGCAGCGCCTCTTCGTGGCTGGACGTGTTGTCGTCGGCGAGCGCGTTGAGCAGATGGGGCGTCTTGGGCGCGTCCATCACGTCGACCTGCGGGATCCCCGACGTGCAGATGATCTCCGCGACATTCTTGGTGATCCGCTGGCCGCTTTCGATGATGATCTCGCCGGCCCGCTCGCTCTTGGCAGGGTAGACGACGTCTTCGACCGCCACCTTGCCTTCGAGCTTGCCGGCGCTGCGGCCGTCGACGACCTTTTGCTTCGTCACTGGGTAGAAGCGGCGCAGAATTTCGGCGTCCGATCCGAGGTCGGGCGACATCGCCCGCAGCAGCGTCATCGCCGAGAACTTGCCGCTTTGGTCGATGCGGACGGTGACGCTGTCCTTCTTGGTGGTGTTCAGCTCGATCCAGCTGCCGCGCTCGGGGATCACGCGGCAGGAATACATCCGCCGCTCGCCGGGGTCCATTTCCGAGACGAAGTCGATGCCGGGTGAGCGATGGAGCTGCGACACCACGACGCGCTCGGCGCCGTTGATGATGAACTCGCCGCCGCCCAGCATGATGGGCAGATCGCCGAGGTACACCTCTTCGATGACGGGGGTTTCTTTATTAAGCTGCAGCCAGATCCGAAACGGTCGACCGTACGTCAGCCGCAACTGCCGGCACTCGTCCATGCTGTAGCGCGGCTTGCCGAGCTCGTACCGTAGGTACTCGAGCTTGATCGTCTTGTCGTAGCTTTCGATCGGGAAGATTTCCTGAAGGACCGCTTCCAGCCCTTCGTTCTTCCGCTTCGCCGGCGAGCCGCCGTTGTATTGAAGGAAACGTTCGTAGCTCTCGGTCTGAATCTGCGTCAGATCGGGAAGCTCGAACGACTCTCGACCACTCCCGAAACTGCGAACGTCCTGGGTCACCAAACGCCGCTGAGCCGTGACTGCCATAGGGCTTGCCTGCTCCCGTTCAAACTAGGTGGGACACGTAGGGCAGTCTCTCCGAGACTGCCATTCGCGAGTCTCGGAGAGACTCGCCTACGAAAAATCGGAACGCCACGCCAATACATCCGCCGCCGGCGCAGCACGGCGACCCCGACGCACCGCGCCGAGGCCGCACGAGCGATGCACTGCAATCCAGCTACTTAACGGTGACCTTGGCGCCAGCCGTTTCCAGTTCCTTCTTCAGCTTCTCGGCGTCTTCCTTCGAGACCCCTTCCTTGACCTTGCTGGGAACGCCTTCGACCAAGTCCTTGGCTTCTTTCAGACCCAGGCCCGTGGCGCTGCGCACCACCTTGATCACGTTGATCTTGTTCTCGCCGAAGCTATCCATGACCACGTCGAATTCGGTCTGCTCGACCGCCGCCGCGGCGCCGCCGCCGTCGGCCGGACCGGCCATCATCACCGCTCCGCCCGAGGCCGGCTCGATTCCGTGGACGTCCTTCAAATAATCGCTGAGTTCCTTGGCCTCTTTCAGCGTCAGCTTGACGATGTCGTCGCCCAGCTTCTTCGTGGTCGTGGAGAACTCCATAACGGCTGCATCGCTCATGACAAAAACCCTTTCTAGCTATGCCGGACCTTACTGTACGGTCCGCGTGAATTGATGGTTCGTTTCGATAAATGCGATTGCAAATTGAAAAATGTAAATTGCAAATTGCAAATTGGGGATGCGACGGAGCCGTCAATTTGAAATTTGCATTTTTCAATTTTCAATTTGCAATCATTCCCCTTCCTCGCCCTTTTTCTTAATCTGGCTCGCCAGCTTGCCGCCTGGGCCGAGCAACTGGGACGCGAGCTTGGCGCCCGGCGACAGGATCTGACCCACGAGCAGACTCAATTGCTCGGTGCGGCTGGGCCACTTGCTGACCTTCGCCACGTCTTCGCCGGACAGCCGCGAGCCGTCCATGACGCCGCCTTTGGGGATCAGCTTCTCGTAGCCTTTTTCCTTCGCCAGCCGGGTGATCTCCTTGGCCAGCGAAACGACGTCCTCGCTGCCCCACACCGCGGCCGCGGACCCTTCGACGCCCTCGAATGCGGGGGCTAGCGAGGTTCCTTCGGTCGCCCGGCGCGCAAGGCTGTTCTTCACCAAGAAGAGCTGGATGTTCTTCGCGCGGAGCGTCTTGCGAAGCTCCACGTTCTTGTTGGCCTCGAGCCCGGCGATGTCGACGACGAGCAAATCGCTCACGCCGTCGAGCCGCTTCTTGATGTCGTCG
This sequence comes from Lacipirellula sp., assembly GCA_041750715.1. Classification (GTDB taxonomy): domain Bacteria; phylum Planctomycetota; class Planctomycetia; order Pirellulales; family Lacipirellulaceae; genus Lacipirellula. Next base: position 755 of record JBGSYU010000069.1, on the reverse strand, counting down.
CTAATCAGATTTTTCAGGTATTTGCTCATTGTGGGGAGAGCTATAAGCTGTTAGCCGTTAGCTCTAAGCCAAACAAAATTGATGTGCGCTCTTTCTGTGGCTAATAGCTTATGGCTAATAGCTAACAGCTATCCTCAAATCGCTAACCTCACGCTAGGACTCATCGTCGCGCTCAGGTGCGCACTCTTCACATACACGCCCTTCACCGCCGAAGGCTTCAGCGACATGATTCGGTCCAAAAACGCCTGCGCGTTCTCGGCGAGCTTCTCGGCGTCGAAGCTCAGCTTGCCCACGGGAGCGTGAACGTTTCCCGCCTTGTCGTTGCGGAACTCGACCTTGCCGGCCTTGTACTCCGCGACCGTCTTGGCCACGTCGGGCGTCACGGTGCCGGCGCGAGGAGAAGGCATCAAACCGCGGGGACCCAGCACGCGGCCCAGCGGGCTTACGACCTTCATCATGTCCGGCGAGGCGATGCAGGCGTCGAAGTCCATCCAGCCGCCCATGATTCATTGGGCCAAATCCTCTTCGCCCACTTCATCGGCGCCGGCCCCGCGAGCCGCTTCGGCCTGCGCGCCCTTGGCGAACACCACGACCCGCAATTGCTTGCCGATGCCGTGCGGCAGCACGATCGAGCCGCGGACGATTTGATCCGCCTGAGCCGCATCCACGCCCAACCGCACGACGATGTCGACCGTCTGATCGAACTTCGTGCCATCGAATTTCTTAAGGGCCGCGACCGCGCCGGAGAGCGGCAT
>JBGSYU010000068.1:0-2791 GCA_041750715.1 Lacipirellula sp. | reverse complement strand
GCGGCGGCGCGGCGGGAACTCAAGCCAGAGCCGCGCTCGAATCGGTCGCCTCGTTCTATTCCGGGATTCTCAACGACACGTTTTCGTCGATCCAGACGCCGCCTAACCTTGTCAGCTCGCAATTTGGCGGCGTGGCGTTTTGGAACTGGTCGCTAAGCTTCAACAATCCGTCCACCGGCGGGCTGGTGACGCTGCAAAACGAAGTCATCCGGGCGGACGAATATCGCATCTACGCCGGTGCGCGAGATGCCGGCGGCACGACGCTCGGCGTCGGCGGTCCCGGCGGGTTCAGCTTCGCATCGAACAACAATGGGCAGGGATTTTCTCAGTCCGAGATCAATCAAATAGCCGCCATCAGCGCCGCCTTCGAGGCCGACGTCGTTCGCCGCGAGGAAGCCGTCGGTACCTTCGCCCGCTGGGGCGGCGCCGTTACGTTCGACAGCGTCGGAACCGTGTGGAACTACAACCATACGGCGGCGCCCACCGGCGGAATGAACGACTTCTTTTCCGTCGCCGTTCACGAACTGGGGCACGCGCTGGGGCTCGGCGCCTCGGCGGAGTGGAACAACTTGATCTCCGGCGGCAGTTTCGTGGGCGCCGCGGCAACCGCTGAGTTCGGCAGCAATCCGCCTGCGTCTGGCGGTCACTGGGCGTCTGGCACGCAAAGCCGCATCTTCGGCACGAACACCCCGCAGGAAGCCGCATTGGACCCGGAGATTACGACCGGAACCCGCAAGCGGCTCACCGCGCTCGACGCCGCCGCCCTGACCGACATCGGCTGGGAGGTCGCCGCGGCGCCGGTCACCTTCAATCCGGCCGACTTCAACCAAGACACGTTCGTCAACGGCGCCGACCTGACGCTGTGGCGATCCGCGTTCGGGCTCACCGCCAATGCCGACGCCGACAACGACGGCGACAGCGACGGCCGCGACTTCTTGATCTGGCAACGAAATCTAGGGGCCGCGTCGCTTACGCCAAGCTCGCTTGCCGCGTCGTCGGCCGTCCCGGAGCCAACTTCGATGCTACTCGCCGCGATTATTGGCGCCGCACTTCTCGGGAGGCGGCGCGGACCTCACAAACCCACGTCATTCTGAGCGCAGCGAAGAATCTTGAGGCTCGCTAGATCCTTCGCTCCGCTCAGGATGACAGCAATGCCTGATTCTTCCGCTCACTTTTTAAGCCGCTTCCAATGGCCGCATGTGCGCCGCGTGGCGAATCCACTGGGCGACGCGCTCGCGCGAGGGCGGCTTGCCTTCACGCAGCAGGCGCTTTCCCGGCGGGGTGCCGCAAAAACTGCGGACCTTGTCGTAAACTTCCGCCGCATTGGCCCCGGCGACTTGCGACGGCTCGGCATATCCGCACGCCACCAAGAGTTGCGCTCCGCCGCAGCGAAGCTCCGGAATGCAGCATGCAAGCCGCGCTTCGCTTTGCCAGCGAGAAATGGTCGCCGCGGTAAACCGAGAATCGCCGATCTCGTCGGCCGCGGAATCGGGGTTGGCATTGAGCAAGTCGGCGACGGTGCGAACGCCGATCTTGGCGAGCTGTTCCGCCGCATTGGTTCCGATCGAAGGCGCGTCGACGACGGGACTGTTGCGCTGAAGCAAAAAGCGAAGCGGCTGGCGTTGCGTCGGTCGCGGCGCTTGCGGCATCTTGATGGAAGCCGGTTCGGCGCGACGTTTGGCAGGTCGCCTCGGTTCGCCCACGATTGGCGCCGTCGGCCGGTCGAGCCCCCCGAACCGTCCGCGGGCCTGTTGCCAATGCGCTTGCTGGCCGCGGGCCTGTTCTTGGTAATCTTGCAGCCGCTCACGGGTGAGCTTCGCCCGCAAGGACGCGAAGCGGCGTCCGACGTCGGTCGCCAGAAAACGCTCGATCTCCGCGGCGACCAGCCGAACGTCAGCGGCGAACAGGGCATCGGGCGAAGTCACGTCGTTGGCGGCCAAAACTTGGGCTTCGTTCAGCGATACGCCGGGCACGAAGCACATCAAACTCATATGCGATTGCCAAAGCCTGACGGTTGCGGCCGAAATGCCGGGCCGCTGTAACTCGGCGGCGAGCCGTTCCGGGTCGGCGATTAGCAGATCCTCCACCGTGCGAATGCCGTACGCCGCGAAAATCTTGGCCGTGTCGTTTCCCAGCACGGGGAAGTCGGACATCGAGGCGCCCAGCGTGAGGAAATAAACCTCTCGCTCTTCTTCGGCCCCCGTCCACTGCCCGGTCACGCGGAGCGTGGGCTTGTGCTCGCCGAGGCACTCGCGAACGATCTTCACGGTCGCGGGGGCGGCCTCCACGGTAGTCGGCGTCGCCGCGATTCTTGCGACGACCGGCGTCGTCGTCTCAAGACCGCCGGCGCCGCGACGCAGTGCATCGAGGTCGCGAGCCGGCACGCCCAGCGATTCGAAACGGCGAGCGGCGGCTTCGTTCTCTGTGAACGCGAACACCTGTCGGCCTTGGCGAGCGAATTCGTCGAGCACGCCGGCCATCGCCGCCGCGCTCGGGGCGTCTTGCCGCAGGAAGGGTTCATCCAGAATGAGCGGCAGGTCGACGCCGCGGTTGGCGAACGACGAAACGAGTGCCAGCGTCAAAGCTAGGTAAAGCTGATCCTGCTGCCCGGGGTTCAACTCGGCGAGGGAAAGCGTGCGACCGTCGCGATCGACGATCGTGGCGTCGCGGCCCTCGCGATGCATACGGATCTGCGCCAACTGGCCGTCGGTAAGCTGTGCTAGCGCATCGGAAGCTTTCCAAACCCGCCGATGCGGCGCGGCCGAGGCTGACGCCGCCGCGGTCGGCACGG
>JBGSYU010000067.1:0-2409 GCA_041750715.1 Lacipirellula sp. | reverse complement strand
GGATGCAATATACGGGCATTTTCACCGCCGAATACAATATGAAGGGCATGGCGGCGCTCGTCGGCAAGATCGTCTGGCAGACCTATTCGCCGCTCGGCTTCCTCGACAAGCCGTTCCGCGTGGTCAACCAGAAGCCAAGCCGTTCGGGCCGGATCGCGCTGGTGCTGCGCGAAGAGCACGAAGATATTTACGCATGGGCTGCCGAAGATAGCGCTTCGGTCGTGGTGGCTGCCCCGGTGGGATTCGACCCGCGCAACACGACCGCAATCCTGCTGGCAAGGCAGGCGGGCAAGACGGCTGATTGGTCCGCGATAGTCGATGACGGGGGTAAGCCCGCCGACAACGCCACGCGCAACGACGCGGCGGGCAATCTCATCCCCTCGCCCGTCACCCTGGACCGGGCCACGGTTCTCGGGCCGATCGCGGTGGAAAACATCGCCGTTCCGGCCAACGGATCGCCGCAGGAAAAACATCGTATCCGGTTTGCGGGCGACGGGATCGTCATTTACGAACCGCAAGGCTCTACCGCGATCAAGGTCGTTCCGGGCGAAACTCTCTACGTCGGACATCTGGCCCGTGCCGCAGGCGGGGGCTCGGGTTCGACCAACCTGATCGCTCAATTCCAGGATGCGCAGGGCGCGGCGGCGGTGAATGTCCCCGTTCCCGGCACAACGAGGACCTCCGCTACTTTCCCCAATGAATGGCGGATGCTTTACGGCAAAGTCGTCGTTCCGCCCGACAAAGGCACGATGATCCCGTATGTCCAGGCTTCCGGGGTGGGGGTCAACGAGCACTATACCGCCCTGCCGTTTGTCAGTCGTTTTCAGCCGGGATCGACCGAGGGCGCGCCGGACGGGACGAATGTTGCGGGCACGGCTGCTTCTACCGTTGCTCTGGGCGGCACCCGCGCTGCACTAGGGCTTGGTCCGACCGGCGAGATCGTGAAGGCCATCCCGACTGCTATCGTCCAGCAGGTCAACGTCGATTCGCTGACCGAAACGCCCGCGCGCAAGTTCGCCGCCGAGAGCGGAGCGCAGGTCAATCCGGCCAATTTGGCTGCGTTGGACTTGCTCGCTGCGAATAGGTTGGGCGCGATGGCGGACAACGCCACCCGAAACACCGGAGCGCTAAATGCCGACGGCCTGAATACCGTCACGCTCTCTTTGGTAAGCGATGCCGGGGCTATGGCCGGAAAGAACAGCGTCGGTACTTCCGATCTCGACGACGGGGCGGTCAACGTCGCGGGTCCGAAGGTGACCGGACTTTTGCCCACCACAAAGGCGGCGGCGGGGCTGATAAATGCCAGCCTGCAACTTGATTTCTCGGGTAATACGGCGCGGCTAAAGGACCAGAACGGCACCGTCATCGCCTCGCACAACGTAGCCAGCGCCGGGGGATTGGACGCTGCCGCAATCGCACCGACCGTGAGCCGCTTCTGGGCGGCGGAAGAGGAGGCCGACAACACCGCAAACAAGCAAATCACTTTCAACGATATAACCCCGTTTGAAATTCAGGCGAACAGTTCTTCGCAGACGACGACCGCCTTCCCGGTGACGCGGCAAATCAAGGTGTTCCGGGGCGGGGTGCAAGTGACGAGCGGCGTGACCGTCGGCACCGTCGCCGCGGCGCCCGCCGCCGCGATCACGTCTTCGGCAACCGTCTCGGGCGGCGTGGTAACCGTCTCGCTGAGCAAAGCGGATGCTGTGGGCAATGTCGTCGTGCCCGTGACGCTCGGCGGGATTACTTACGACAAGGTGGTGATGGTGAACCGCAACGTCGCCGCGCCGCTCGCGGGAGGGTCTTCGGGCAGCACGCAGTTCATCGACTCCGAATGGACCAATATCAGCACCACCAGCGCAGTCCAGGTGACCGATGCGGGGGCCGAGGTGACGGCGAGCGCGAGCGGCGCTTTGGATTTCTCGGCGAGCAGCGGTTACACAGGCGAGGGCACCGCCGCGATCATCGCCGAATACCGGGTGAAGGGCAGCACGGGTGCATGGACGCAAGCCTTCACCGCGACCGGTTCGCCCGCCACGGCAGGCAGCGGCGGAGGGCCGGGAGAAAACGGGTTCGTGGCGGGAGAAGCGAGCGTGACGGGCCTTACCGGCGGCGGCGCTTACGAAGTCAGGCTGACCGGCGCGCGCACTGCTAGCACTGGGGTGCTTAGCTGGGATTTTCCCAACTTTACCGCGAAACAGCCTTAGAACCGAGGAATTCACAATGATGAAACTGGCAATCGGCGCGCTCATGGGCGCGGCGGCATACGGCTGTGTGCTGGCCTGGATAGAAGGGGTTGGTGGGTGATGGACCTCATCGCCGCGATATCCGCCTCCAACGTCGTCGGCGGGCCCGACGTCGTGGCGGCCGGACAGGTACTGGCCGAGCTCAACGACTGGCGGGCGATCATGT
>JBGSYU010000066.1:0-5085 GCA_041750715.1 Lacipirellula sp. | reverse complement strand
TTGCCGAACGGCGAGGACCGGGCCGCGGCGCGCGGCGAAGCGAACCCGGGGCCGAAGTCGCTAACGCAGAGGTTTACAAACTTGCCGTCGCGCATTGCGCTGAGGAGAATCTGCCGATCAGATGCACGCGCCGCATACTTGGCGGCGTTGTCGACGAGGTTGAACAAGATCTGCTCGACGACGCCCACGTCGGTCAAGAGCGGGGCGTCGACGGCGGCGTCATCGAGAGTGCATGCCAAACTCATTTCCGCCCGCGCCGCTCGCTCCGCCAATCGCGGTTCGAACCGCTCGACGAGCGCGCCTGGAGTCGTTCGCTCGGTCCGCTTCGGCTTTCGTCCGCGCTCCAGTCGTGCATATGACAGGACATTCTCCACCAGGTGCGTCAGCCGCTCGGCCTCGGTCTTGAGCGTCTCTAGGTACTCGCGACGTCGCTCGGGCGACGGGACCATGTCGCGGGCCAGCATCTCGGCGTACATGCGAAAGGTGGTGAGCGGCGTCCGCAATTCGTGGGTGACTGACGAAACGAACGCCGCCCGCCGCTCGCTCAGCGCCAGCACGCTCCACAGCAAGCCGGCCACCGCGATGAGCGCCAAGAGCAGCGCGCCCCATCCGAATGCGAGCGCCCATTGCAGCGGGGCGTCGACGCCGGTCAACCTGGCCAGCGTGGCTGCGGTGTCGGCCACTACGAGTTGCACCGGCAACCCGGCTAACATCCGCGTCGGCTCCGCGTCAGCCTCCGATTTCACCGGCGCGAGATCGGCGCTTGGCAGCAAATCAGCCGTCTCTGCGAGCAACTCCTGTTTCAAGCGAGGCCAATCGAGCCAGCTTCCCTGCACAAACGTCTGGCCGTCGCGCTCCACGCGCCGCGCGAGAAGCAGTTGGTCGCCAATCCACAGCGGTCGGCTCACGCTCTCGATCACCGGCTTGGAACGGGGGCTCAGGTTCTGCGACAAGAACGAATTCATGCCGCGGGATTTCGAGAACTCTTGTTGCGCCGCCTGCTGCAATCGGCCGTTACGTTCGTCGAAGTCGGCGACGCTGCTGGCCATCTGGTTTGCCGACGAAAACTTGCTTGACGTTGACGGCTTCTTGGCGGTCGACTCCTGTCGCGGCTGATTTACTCGGCTTATGCCGTCCAGCGCTGGGATATTCACCGCACTGTAGTTTTCCAGAAACGGTTGCTGGTCGGACTGTGCTTCAACCTGCTGTGCGGGTTCGCCGGGGTCGGGGACGACCCGGCTCGCTTGAGTATTGCCGAACCATTGGGGCAAGGGTTGCGCCGGCAACTGGGCGATGAGCGCGTCGACGTCGATCTTCTCGCGCAGCTCGGCTAGCAGCGTTCGGTTCGACTCGATGGCAGCGGGCGTACATCCGGCACGCTTCGCAAGCTCCGCCTGGTCCGCCGGCGGGATCTGCGGACACGTAAACACCCCGATTGGCGACACTTCAAAATTCAAGAGGACGTTCGGCGGAGCGCCGGTGAGCAGCGGCGAGGGAACCGGCTCGACGCCGCCTGCCGTCGACGGGCTGACGGTGATGAACGAATCGTAGAACTCGTGCGGCCGGGTCACCTCCTCGGCAATGAGCGGAGCGAGCTTCGTATCCATTCGCCACAGCGCCAGGCTGACTCGCTGCTCGAGTTCCACTTCGGCCCGCGCCTCGCTTCGCTCGCGATCGACCCGCAGTGCGTGGACGGTGAGCCACCCCATCGCCGACGCCACGACGGCGGTGCAGAGGAAGAAGGCGAGCCAGACTTGCCAGGGACGTTTCATGAGGGCTATCGGCTGTCGGCAAGCGACTGTCGGCCAGAAGAATTCAAGGCGGCGAGCATATATCCGCGCCCCCGCACCGTCATCAAGACCCGCGGCTGCTGGGAATCATCTCGTAGCTTTTCGCGCAGCCGGGCGACGAGCATGTCGACGGTCCGGGTGCTAACGCCCCGAGCGTCGATCTGCCAAACATTTTCCAACAGTTCCTGCCGCGCGACGACTCGCCCGGCATGTCGAGCAAGGTAGCGCAGGAGCTGCTGCTCGCGCTCCGAAAGCGCTGCTCGCTCGCCGTCGTCAAAGCAAATCTCGCAGCGCGTGAAATCGACCCGTCCGTCGGGCAGCGCCAGCACATCGACGTCGGTCGGCCGCGCCGGCGAACGTCGCAGCACGGCGTCTACCCGTGCGAGCAGTTCGTTCACGCTGAACGGCTTGACCACGTAATCGTCGGCGCCGAGCCGCAATCCGCCGATGCGGTCGCTCTCCTCGCCGCGGGCGCTCAGGATGATCACCGGCAAGGTCGGCCGCACGTTGCGAACTTCACGCAAGATTTCCAACCCGGTCTTCCCAGGCAGCACCATGTCGAGCAGCAACAGATCGAGTTGCCGGCGCAGGGCCATTTGGCACCCTTCTTCGCCATGGCCCGATTCCAGCACCGCGTATCCGGCGTACGAAAGCGCATCGACCACGCCACGCCGAATGGGGGCGTCGTCCTCGACCGTGAGTACTGTTTGCGTAGGCATGGCCGCCCATCGTGTCGAAATCAGCCGGCAGCTGGGCTTCATGCATTGTAGGAAGCCGCCGGGCCGCCGCTGTGTAACTGCTCTGTAACCAGTATAAGCTCCGTCGCGCCAGCCACTAATGGCTGTCGAGCCGCCCTCGCGACGTTAAACTGATGACGGCGTCGGTGGCGGACGCTTCAATCTGTGGAACCCCCAACGTAGGCCATTTTTCATGAGCGATTCAACTAATTCGACCCCGGCGCTCGACAAAAAATCGCGCCCCCTCGATCGCAACGAGCGGCGCGTCGCCGGCGTGTTGGCCGAGAAGGCCAAGACGACGCCCGAAAACTACCCGCTGTCGATCAACTCGCTGGTGAACGGCTGCAACCAGAAGAGCAACCGTTCCCCGCAGATGACCCTCGACGAGGGTCAGGTGCAAGAGGCGCTCGACAGCCTCCGGAAGTCGGGCGCCGTCGCGCTCATCCAAGGCGATGGCCGCGTCGAGAAATATCGCCACCTGCTGTACGACTGGCTCGGCGTGGACAAGGCCGAACTTGCCGTGATGACGGAGCTACTGCTCCGCGGTTCCCAAACGCTCGGCGAGCTTCGCGGCCGGTCGGCGCGCATGGAGCCGATTAAGGACGTCGGCGCGCTGCAGCCGATCGTCGACTCGCTGCGCCAGAAGGATCTGTTGATTTACCTAACGTCCCCGGGTCGCGGCGGCATGGTGACCCATAATCTGTATGAACCGCAAGAGTTGGCGAAGGTGCGTAGCGAAGTTGGCGAATCGGCGGACGATGGCGTCGATACGGGTGCTCCCACGGCTGCGACTTCACCGGTTAACTTATCGAAGATGTCGCGCGACCCTCACTCGCCCCCGATTGTTTTCCGAGCCGATGCGGCGCCGCCGGTCTTTAGAACGTCTAGCGACGGCGAGTTGCAAGAACTGCGCAGCGAAATCGCCACGCTCAAACGCGATGTCGCCGAGATACGCGAGCAAGCCGACGCGACTGCGCGCGTGCTGCAACGCGAGCTTAGCGATCTGAAGAATCAGTTGGGGGTCTGAGTGACGGCGTCTTCCGACAGCAGCACCAGCCAGAACCGCGCGGGACTCACGCGCCGGGCCGGCTGGCTGCATCGCCATTTTCTCTTGCTGCTGCTGGCGACCTACGCGCTCGCCGGCCTGTTCCCGGGACCGGGAACGGTCATCCGTGAATTCGCGGTGACGATGCCGGGCGGTAGCCAGGAGCGGGCGTCGATGTTGTTGCTCGCCGTGCTGCTGTTCTGCGCGGCCGCCGTCATCCAGTGGTCGCAAGTTCGCGATCTGCTGGAGCGGCCTTCCGTGCTGCTAGTCGGGCTGCTCACCGCGTGGCTGGGCCCGGCGCTGGTCGTGGTGGTGTTCAGCCCACTGTTGCCGTGGCTGGCGATGAGCGATGCGACGGGGGGCATGATGGTCGGCTTCGCGCTGGTCGCCGCGATGCCTGTGGCTAACTCCGCGGCGGGCTGGACTCAAAACGCCGGCGGCAATATTGCGCTCACCCTGGGCCTCGTCATCCTGTCGATTCTGCTCAGCCCGCTGGCCACGCCGAACCTGCTGAAGCTGATGGGCTGGGTGCTGTCGGAGGCCGACACCGACCGCGTCGAGCGGGTCGTGACGCAGTTTTCGGGCTGGCGATTTATACTGTGGGTGATCCTCCCCTCGCTCGCCGGCGCCGCGGTCGCGTGGATCGCCGGCCATCGGCGAATCACCCACGCCAAGCCGTTTTTTCGCATCGTCACGATGGCGACGATTCTCGTGCTCAACTACGCCAACGCCTCGCTGGCCATCGACAAGGTTTGGATTAGCGAATCGGCGGTCGTCATCACCCTGGCTGCGGTCATGGCGTCGGCGGTGAGCATCGTCGGGCTAGTGCTCGCGACGATCCAAACCTGGATTTTCGGCCTGTCTCGGGCTTCGTGGATAGCGCTGGCGTTCAGCCTGAGCATGAAACACACTGGATTGGCGTTGGTGCTCGCCGGCGAATTCCTGCGCGACCAGCCTCGCGTCATTCTGGTCGTGCTATTGACGACGCTGACGCAGCACGTGGCCGCGGCGGCGTTCGACCTGTGGGTGCAGCGCTCGCGAGCCGCTCATACGCTCGCGGAGTTAAGCCCGCATTAGCACATTTGTCAGATTGGCGTACCGCCCGACATCCTGAGCGCAGCGAAGGATCTAGCGTGATTCTAGAATCTTCGCTCCGCTCAGAATGACCTTTTCGCTATGTACGTAGGACGTGCACTACCTTCAAGGGACCGCGGAAGCTTTTCCGTCACTCGTACATCGGGCTTTGCACGATGACGATCCAGCCGCGCTGCGGTGTGCCTTTGTCGTCCGATGACGCGTCGTCCCGCTGAGTCTCCAAGGCTCTTAGCACGATCGGCTGAAACGCGCCCCAATATTTCTTGCCCGGATTGAACGGGTCGGCGTACCCGCTGACAAAGGTCTGTTCGCGTCGGAGTTGCTTTCCGAACGGCTTCGCCGCGAGGATGGCTTCGAGAAGTTGGCCGTCGATGCGCATGCGCTCGCCGCGCTCCTGGCCGGGATGGTGCAGGATCAA